>CAXTCQ010000073.1:0-31517 GCA_964242965.1 uncultured Calothrix sp.
TTATCCTTAGATAGAGACTCAAGTTATTTCACTTTAAAACTTAAAACACCCTTTCAAACGCCCTAATGCAAGCGTCTACAGCACTTAGCTTTTGCTTAATCTTGGGCTGTACTAGTAGAGCCTAACTTCTTTGATGACGATGCCGAAGATTCGCGTCGAGAAGTTTTGAGCTTAGGCTTCACAGAACCTCCTCGTCCACCTTCACCATTATCAGAAGACGAAGACCACGAAGAACGGCGGCTAGAACGCTCTCCTCGCTCTCCTCGCTCGGAGGAATCGCGATCGCGTCTCCCACCACCAGCACCAGAACCACCTCTGAGTTTGGGCTTCGGTGACGACATGTCCTCTTCCGGAACATCCTCGGTAGAAAGCCAAGCGGGACGGGTTTGGTCGTAAGCAATTTGTAATGCTGCTGCTGCGATCGCATGAGCATCGTACTGTTCGCTCAACTCGCGCACAATCGGTAAAAATGATGCTAACCGCTCGCCAGTCAAAGCTTCGCGCACTTGTACTTGCAATTTCTGGATGTGCTGCGCTTCAATTTGCGCCCTTGTTGGTACCGACATCACTTGCCAAGCTTGGCGGACGTGTCTTTCAAACGCTTGCTGCTTGCGACGCTCAAACGGTTGTACCAAAGAAATCGCCGTACCTTCTGCCCCAGCACGACCAGTACGACCAATTCGGTGGACGTAAGTCTCAACGCTATCGGGTAAATCGAAGTTAATTACATGCGACAACTGGTCTACATCCAAACCACGCGCCGCAATATCAGTTGCTACCACCCAACGCACCTGACGGTTACGGAATCTAATTAACAAGCGCTCTCTAGCTTGTTGCGATAAGTCACCGTGGTATTCATCGACACTATGACCTGCGGATTGCAATTGGTTCGTCAGTTCGGCAGCTGTACGACGGGTACGCACAAAGATTAATGCCGACTCAGGGTCTTCCATTTCCAAAATTGGCTGCAATGCCTTAGCTTTTGTCCAGTTGCGGGGCACTATGTAAGCAACTTGGTTAATTTTAGTCGGCGCGGCTTTGGGCTGCTGAACGGTAACGGTAACGGGGTTGCGTAAAAACTTGTTTACCAATTGGCGAATCGAAGGCGGCATTGTTGCCGAAAATAACGCCGTGTTCCGTTCTTCGGGTGCTTGCGACAAAATTCGCTCAACATCATCGATAAAGCCCATACTCAACATTTCGTCGGCTTCATCCAATACAAACCAACGGACGTTATCAAGTTTGAGACAACCGCGTTCGAGCAGATCGATTACCCGTCCTGGTGTACCAACAACAATGTGAACGCCACGTTTGAGTTGTAGCATTTGACGCTCAATCGATTGACCGCCGTAAATTGCTAAAGTCCGCACTCCGCTATTACCAACAAAGTTGGCAACGGCATCGTGAACTTGCATTGCTAATTCGCGGGTTGGAGCCAATACCAAAGCTTGTACGGCTCGTTGCGATACATCCAACCGCTCTAAAATAGGTAGCGAGAATGCTGCTGTTTTACCGGTTCCTGTTTGCGACTGACCAACAACATCGCGTCCGTTAAGTAAGTGGGGAATCGCTTGTGCTTGGATGTTGGTTGGTTCGGTAAAACCAAGTTTTTCTAAATGTTCGACGCGCTCTTGTGAAAGTCCTAATTCTTGAAACGAAGGATTCATCAATTCTCCTACTGTTTGATTTTGATTTTCGATCATTTGGTCAATTGTCATTGGGAAAAAGGTAATTGGTTAGTGGTCAGTAGTCGGGAGTCAGTGGTCAGGAGTCAGTGGTCAGAAGTCACAGTCGAAAAAACAAATGACAAATAACCAAGGACAACCAGACAAATGACAAATTAGTTATTATTAATTTGACCGTAAAGGTCATATGCATCTGCACTTTGAATTTTCACGGGCACTATAGTACCCAGTTTGGCGATTCCTCGAACGTAAACCAGACCATCAACTTCTGGGGCAAAACGGCTCGAACGACCGACTAATTCTCCACTTTCGGGATTTTCTTGTTCGATCAACACATCCATCACTTTGCCGATTTGATTTTGGTTGCGCTGGAGCGAAATCGGTTGTTGGAGTGCCATTAATTCATCTCGCCGTTCGTCCATAATTTCTTGAGGTATTTGGTTCGGTAGGTTTTTCGCTGGCGTTCCTTCCTCCGGTGAAAATGTAAATACTCCTACGTGGTCAAATTGATGGCGTTGGACAAATTGCAACAAGTGGTCAAAATGTGCTTCGGTTTCCCCTGGAAACCCAACAATAAATGTTGTCCGCAACACTGATGAAGGAAGTGCTTCTTGAATGCGCTCGATAATTGTATCGTTTACCCGTCCTTGCCAGGGACGGTTCATGGCTTTTAGTACTTCCGGGTGAGAATGCTGCAAGGGTAAATCCAGGTACGGTAAGACGTTAGGCGTTTCTTGAATTGCTGCAATTACATCGGGGGTGAGTCCGGTTGGATAAGCATAATGCATCCGAATCCAGGGTACATCAACTTTCCCCAAGGCGCGAAGCAATTCGGCAAGAAATGGTTTCCCGTATATATCTAAGCCGTAATTGGTGGTGATTTGGGAAATCAAGATGATTTCTTGCACCCCCTGGCTCGCCAATTGATTGGCTTCAGCCACAATCGATTCAATAGTACGCGATCGCTGGTTCCCTCTAAGATGAGGAATAATACAAAATGCACACCGATAATCACATCCTTCGGCAACTCGCAGGTAAGCTACTCCCTCACTCGTTGTCCGATAACGCGGTGTAAATTCCGAAGCAATGTAGGTTGGTTCCGCGCTAACTTCTTTAACTCGTTCGCCACTTTGAACGCGCCCAATTACATCGACAATTTTGTGATAGTCGCCCGTCCCAACTACCGCAACGGCTTCTGGCAATTCTTCCAACAGTTGCTCTTGGAAGTGCTGTGCCATACAGCCGGTAATCACGATTTTTTTATTGGCTTCTGCCAACTCAACTAATGTTCGGACCGATTCTTCCCGCGCTGCTTGAATAAAACTACATGTATTAACAATAACGTAATCTGCTAACTCTTCATTACTATCTACACCATAACCTGCTTCTACAAGCAGACCAAGCATATGCTCTGTATCAATTCGATTTTTCTCGCAGCCCAGGTGAGAAATTGCAATTGTTGGCTTGTCACCCATATTTTAAATAAATTTCCAGGTTTTTTCACATTTTGTTCAGAGTCCAATCAGTATAGCCATTAAAGGGGTTAATCCCTTATAAAATACTGCTCCTCAATAAATATTGCTTGCTTCCAGGCATATAAACCCATCGAAAGCGATACCCTTGAATATGCTATGATTATGCCTGACTGTAACTGTTTTCCAGAGGAAAAAGAGCCTTAGGGTAAATTTAACACTTCTTTCTTTATCTTTAGGTAATAGCTATTGGTATTTTACATTACCGCAGCCGTTGCGTTGTGTATCTACCCGACGGAAAGCAACCCTCTGGAGGACATTGGCAAATATAGTAAAAAGTATTTACCTCTGTCTGTGGCGTGCAGTGAGAAGTTGCAACCTGGGTAAAATCGCATTTGCGACTACGCCTGTATCGCGGTAATGCAACCTTTTTACTCGGGCAAAGCCTGAGATTACGAGCGGTGGACGAACTGCCCGCAATGTTTAAGTTGCCTTGCGTCTTGTTAAGTGGCAAACTCCTCTTGTAGCCACTTTCTATCTTAACATATCTTTAGAAAATGTTTTATATTAATTTCCCTCTCAAGAGGGAGGTAAAAAATTTTTAGAGACGAAATAGCCACAAACTAAGGATTTAGGCACGCTTGGAGACTCGGATTATTGTAATCGGATAGTAGGTAAGGCTAGGAATTGAACTGATATATTCGAGAATAATATTAGTCGGTTGAGGGCGAGTAATTATTAGATGTTAGTTAAATACTAACAATTCGTTTGCCGCAACCGAAGTGCGTAATTACCCAACCTCAAGGTGCAATCATTGGACTTCTATCAACTGTTTAAAACTCGAACACCGATTATTGGCGTGGTTCACCTCTTGCCTCTGCCAACCTCACCGCGTTGGGGAGGAAGCTTAAAAGCAGTAATCGACCGTGCGGAGCAAGAAGCCGCAGCTCTTGCGAGTGGAGGAGTGAATGGAATAATTGTCGAGAATTTTTTCGATGCGCCGTTTACTAAAAGTCAGGTCGATCCGGCGGTTGTAAGTGCGATGACTGTAGTCGTGCAGCGTCTGAAAAATTTAGTTGCCCTGCCGCTAGGGTTAAACGTTTTGCGAAACGATGCCAGAAGCGCTCTTGCGATCGCAACTTGTGTCAAAGCCGAATTTATTCGCGTTAACGTCCTTACCGGAGTTATGGCAACCGACCAAGGATTAATCGAAGGTGATGCACATCAACTATTACGTTACCGCCGCGAGTTAGGTAGTGATGTAAAAATTTTTGCTGATGTATTAGTCAAACACGCACGTCCGCTGAGTTCTCCCAATCTCACCGTCGCTGTTAAAGATACTATCGAACGCGGTTTAGCCGATGCCGTGATTTTATCAGGTTGGGCAACTGGTAGCCCTCCCAATCTCGAAGATTTAGAACTCGCATCCGCTGCTGCAAATGGCACTCCGGTCTTAATCGGTAGTGGAGCGAGTTGGGAAAATATTGCTACACTAATGCAAGCTGCGGACGGTGTAATTGTGTCGAGTTCGCTGAAACGTCAAGGGCGAATCGAGCAACCAATCGATCCAAATCGCGTCAGTCAATTTGTTGAAGCTGCACAATCAAGCCGGAATTCCAAAGCTGAAACTAAATCGATTATTTCAGTAAATTCAAATTCTTCAAAAATGGGAATGGGCACTAGTAAGTCTGTAGTTGATGGTTATTAGTTGGTGGTTGTAAATCAGTAGTTTTTCGTAGTTGTCAATTATTTGGTTATAAGTTAAGTATTAACCATCAACGTCCATTACCCATTCACTATCAACACCCTATAAAACCCTAAAGTTATGATTCGCCGTCGTTCTACTCCTTGGATTCATCGTTGGTCGCGGGTTATCATTGGTGCGATCGCTCTATGCGGTGCCTTAAACACTGGGTATCTTTCCATCGTCAAGCTAACTGGAGGAGCCGCAGCCTGCGCTGAAAAGGCTGGTGGCTGTAACGATGTCCTCTCCAGTCCTTGGGCAACTATTTTTGGTGTCCCGCTGCCGATATTTGGCTTCTTGGCATATACTGGCATGGCGATATTTGCCCTAGCACCCCTAGCAATTAACCCTGAAGCAAATAAAGAACAGCGTAAAAAAGCCGAAAATTTAACATGGATGTTGCTACTTATTGGTGGAATAGCCATGACAGTTTTTAGCGGCTATTTAATGTCGTTACTGGTGTTTCAATTAAAAACCGGTTGTCCTTACTGTATCGCCTCAGCCTTATTTTCGCTCTCGCTTTTAGTATTAACCCTTATTGGTCGCTCGTGGGAAGACTTAGGGCAAATATTTTTCACTGCCATCATTGTTGGCATGGTAACGCTGATTGGAACTTTTGCGGCTTACGCCCAAATTAATAAACAATTTGCTAACAACGTCAACCCAGGCAATCCAAACCAGCCTGGGTTGACTATAGTCCAAAAAGGGTCTGCACCAGGCGGACAGATTTTCTTTGATGCCCGCAAAGCCGGAGAACCAAAACCCGAATCTGGTTGGGTAGTAGCCACAACTTCGGGAGAGCCAGAAATAGCATTAGCGAAACATCTTGTCAGTATTGGTGCTAAAGAATACAGCGCTTTTTGGTGTCCTCACTGTCACGAACAAAAGCTAATTTTTGGTAAAGAAGCCGCGCAAATTCTTAGCGACGAGAATGTTAATGTCGAGTGTGCTGCCGAAAGTCCCAAAGGTAAACCGCAAGTTTGCCAAGCTGCTGGGATTAAAGGTTTCCCCACCTGGGTTATTAACGGCAAAAGCTACAGTGGCGTGCAAAACCTAGACGAATTAGCTAAGGTATCCGGCTATACTGGCTCGCGTACCTTCCAGTATTTCAAATAGTAGGAAGTTTCTACTGGTCTGTGTCATTAATTCTGATATGTCGCTGGGTCAGATCCCCGACTTCTTAAAGAAGTCGGGGATCTTGTGGCCCCTCGGAACTTATGAAACGCACCAATAAATAGTTGGGAGGTCAAATTTATACCAAGTATTGACAAAGCCCGAAAGTACAAATACACCTTAGTAATAGCCGTATTTATTAAGTCGTGGAAAACCGTTCGCAATTGAGAAGGATTTTCCCAATTAGGTAATGGGAATGAATAAGTTGGTGGGTAAGCGTCTCCAAATGTTACTGTCTGGGCTGAAACAACCCCTGATGGGGAGACGCAAGGAGTTAATTTCCTCTGCGAGCGTTGCTGGTTGCATCATAGTTTTGCGATCGCTTGGGCTATTACAATCACTTGAATGGGCAGCCTTAGACCAATTCTTTCAGTTACGTCCGTTGGAGCCACCAGAGGAACGCATCACAATTGTTACGATTGATGAAGGTTCTTTAAAAAGTATTAAAAAATGGCCTATACCTGATGGCGAAATCGCAAAACTGCTGACGAAATTAAACAAACAAAAGCCGCGTGCGATTGGCTTAGATATTTACCGGGATTTTCCGGTCGATCCAGGTCATTCGGATTTAGTTACAGTTTTTAATTCACTAGATAACCTAATTGCGATCCAAAAGTTATCAAAAAATGAAGATAACCGTATTCCCCCACCGCCATTGCTAAATCGAGAACAGGTTGGTTTTAATAATATAGTGCTTGATGCTGATGGCAAAGTCCGGCGTAATTTACTATATTACCATGTCAAAAATCAAGCTTATGAAAGTTTTGCTCTGAAATTAACTAAGTTGTATCTCAAACCACGGGGAATCATTCCTCAACGTGCAGCTAGTAATCCTGAATATTTGCAGCTAGGGAAAGCAATATTTCCTCGGTTTAAGTCTGATGATGGCTCATATATTAAAGCTGATGATGGTGGAACTCAAATTTTGGCAAATTTCCCCAAACCACTTTGCCAAAGTTGTCAACCCGATTGGGGTTTTCGTAAAGTCTCGCTGCGAGATGTACTTGCTGACAAAGTTCCAGAAAATTTGATTAGCGATCGCATTGTCTTGATCGGTTCGACAGCAGCTTCTTTGCAAGATTACGTCCAAACTCCTTATTCGACCAAATTTATCGGCACAGCAAAACCGACAGCAGGTGTAGAGTTACAAGCATATTTTATCAGCGAGTTGATAACTGCGGCGCTCGATGGTAGACCTTTAATCAAGGTTTGGTCAAACTCGCTTGAATGGTCGTGGATTTTAGCATGTGCATGTTTGGGTGTAGTAACGCGAATACGAATCCAAAATACAACTACTAGCTTTTTGACTATTTTGCTTTTGTGTTGCTCCCTTACAGGTAGTGCTTTTATTCTTTTTCTTGATGGTTGGTGGATACCAATTGTACCGGGATTAATTAGTTTCTGTGGTTCAACATTAGCTATTACCTTCCAAATTACGCAGATGCAGGAAGAGTTGAAACGCTCAAAAGAATTTTTGCATCAAGTTATTAATACAATACCCGACCCTGTTTTTGTCAAAAATAATAAATATGAATGGATTGTTCTCAATAACGCTTATTGCCAATTCCTCGGTCATCCAAAGAGTATGTTATTGGGAAAATTGAGCGATGATTTTTTCCCAAAACAGCAAGCCGATGCTTTTCGCGCTTCAGATGAGCGAGTTCTTCAAACTCAACAACCATTTGAAGATGAGGAAGAGTTTACCGATGCCAAAGGTAATACTTATTCGATTGCTACAAAGCGATCGCTTCATAAAGATGCTGCGGGTAATTTCTATTTAGTTGGGGTAATCCGCGATATTACCAAACGCAAGCAATTGGAAGAAGAACTCATACGCTCGAATAATGAATTAAAGCACCAAGAAGACCGCTTGCGTTACTTAGCAAATCACGACCCGTTAACAGGGTTGCCCAACCGCAAGTTGTTTGCCGAACAACTTCAAGAGTCACTGGAATGGGCAAAAACCAATAATTCGATGGTCGGGCTGTTGTTTATTGATTTAGATGGCTTCAAGCATGTTAATGATACTTTAGGGCACGAAGTCGGCGATCGCTTGTTGGTGACTATTGCTAGCAGGCTTAACAATTCTTTGCGTTTAAGCGATACGGTTGCGCGGCTTGGTGGTGATGAATTTACCGTTATATTACGGGCAATTCCCAAAGTCGATATTGCCGCAACAGTAGCTGAAAAAATATTAGTAACAATCACCGAACCAATGGTTTTTGATGGACATGTGACTAAAGTTTCTGCAAGTATTGGTATTAGCATTTATCCCCTCAATAGCTACAATGCTGAAACTTTAATTAAAGAAGCTGATGCGGCAATGTATCGTGCCAAGCACCTTGGTAAAAATCGTTATGAATTTGCTTAATAATTTAACCTTAAAAAAATATCTAATCGATTCATCAAACATCTCCGGAAATTAATTATGCGTTACTCGAAACCTTTATAGAAACGTTATATAGGATTACTATTTTATTTTTGAAAAAGTAGGGTGCGCTCTTCGCTCTTGGTAACGCACCAAACCCATGATTACGGTGCGTTACGACTTCGTAAGACCGCACCCTACAATACCTAATCTTATAAGCGCATTAGACGCGAAGCGGCTTCCCGAAGGGTAGCGCAGGCTAGGCCAACAAAAATCAAACCGGATTCCTATATGTAACAAAGCCACTTATGTGCGGCAGTTCCCCCGTTGTCAGTACTGCTCGGTAGTCGCACAACGAAACCCGGATTCTTTAAGAATCCAGGAATAAAACCTCTCGACTATCCAAAACCTCCAAGCATTGCTCCCGTTGTAGCAACGAACTCCAGGGTGCGATGCTTCGTTCTCTAAATTGTTTTTTAGGGATGTGTATTAAATCATCTTGCCTGTTTGCGTCATATCTAATTACTTTTACTACCAGTTTATACGTAAATATTTTTTTAATCAGTATTAATACTTACTTAAGTTTATATATAGTTATAAGAATATTTAATGTCTGCCAAAATGGCAACACGTTAGTTCTAAAAATAAGTATTTTCTTAGTCAGGGATATTAAGTAATTATGATGAATTAGTTAAACTCTGTAACTTTTTTTTATTTAGTTGCGTGCAAAACAACGTAAATCTACGTAAATGTTTAAGATGGTGTCGAAGAAGAAGGATATTTAGATGCGAATATATTACCCGATAAATGTATATCTCACCCTTATGGGTGATTTTTGACAGAGTGTCGTCGTAGTATCACTAAAGAAGTATTGCTTTTGCTAAAAATAATTGCTGTTAAGTAGCACAATTATCTAATCTGAATTTACATAAGTTTATCTTGTTTATGTAAAGCTAATTTAAATAACTACTTAAAAAACTTAAAGATATTAGTTTTATTCCGACTATTTCCGTAAAAACACTTAGAAATACAAACAAAAATTATGCAAACTATCAAACAGGGAGATTCTAATGGGCTTATAATTACAACTTTAAGAATTACAAGCGTCGTGTTGTTTTTTATGGGCGCACATCTAATTGTTCCCAAAGTTACAAATGCCGCAGCAAATTCTGACAATGCGATAGTGCAAGATAGTTTAAATTCGGATCGCACAAGTTTCGGAAAATCAATAGGAATAATTAATTCCCCCGATTCGGGCTCGAACAAATTGAAGCTAAATATTTACGAACCACCCAACTATGGTGGACCTGATAGCGAAATTGGTAGTGGAACGCGATAGAGATAGTTTAGCTGTCTAGTACTTCTGATTTGTACCAGTTGTGATGTTTTACGAGCGTATGAACTTGCCAAGTAGGTAATAACTGAGGAAAATCCGAGCGGTAATGCCCACCTCGACTTTCGGTTCTGAAGATAGCGCTTTTAAGAATTAGATAAGCAGCATCAAGTAAATTGCGAATTTCTGCCCATAGTTGTAATTGTTTATCGACGTTAGGTTGGTCGAAATTGGCGGCTTCGGTTGGATGCAAACCAAGTATAAATTGACTAATTTGTAAAGCTAGAAAATCTTTTTGCCAAGTTTCTACTGTCGCTAGCGCATTCTCTAAATGCAGTTGTTCGCGGCTAATACCTGCACTTTGCCACATGATACGTGGAATATTTTCGCGTAAATCTTCGAGAAATACTTGCTCTTGTTGCCATTGTATCAGTGTCGGAGTAAAGGCAACATTTGAAGTTAATGTATTCGGCTCATCACTTATCTTCAACACTGCATCTTGAATATTCCGCATTTGGGCACCAAAGACAATACATTCGAGTAGCGAATTACTTGCTAACCGATTCGCACCATGCACCCCCGTACTAGCTGTTTCGCCCACAGCATAAAGACCGGGAATATTTGTACTATTGTTTAAATCGGTAACAATGCCCCCCATCCAATAATGTGCGGCTGGGGCAACGGGAATTGGTTCAGAGAAAACATCAATGCCCCAATGCTGGCAAACTTTGATAATATTCGGAAAGCGGTGGCGAATTTTATCTGCGGGGATAGGGCGCATATCTAACCAAACATTCGCCGTCGCTGGGTCTGCGGCTGTTTGTTGCAAATGAGTAAAAATTGCCCGACTAACAATATCGCGGGGGGCAAGTTCGCCGGCTTCGTGGTAATCAAAAGCGAAACGTCGTCCAGCATCATCAATTAGATGTGCCCCTTCACCGCGTACTGCTTCGCTAATTAGAAAGTGGTCTGCACCCGCTTTGGTGAGAGATGTCGGGTGAAATTGTACAAATTCTAAATCGCGGAGAATTGCCCCTGCCCGCCATGCGATCGCAACTCCATCGCCCGTACTTACATAGGGGTTAGTTGTTTGCGCGAATACCTGACCGCCACCACCAGTTGCCAGTACAACAGATGAAGCTTGTACCCAGGTGATGCGGTTTCGGTAAAATAAGCTAATACCTTTACAGCGTCGGGTTTCCGGCGACAACCATAAGTTTAATGCTAACGCTTGTTGGATAACTTGAATATTTGAGCGTTTGAGGACTTGGGTTGCTAGAGTTGTTGTAACTTCGCGCCCAGTTGTATCCGCAGCATGAAGGACTCGATGCCGTGAATGTGCAGCTTCAAGAGTAAGAGCTAAATCGCTACCTTTACGGTCAAATGCAACACCAAGGTTAACCAAAGAGTTGATACAACTCGATGCATGTTCGGCGAGAAACTCAACCGCAGCGCGATCGCACAACCCTGCACCAGCCTGCAACGTATCTTCGACATGCAATTGCGGCGAATCTTGAGGGGAAACCGCAGCTGCAATACCACCCTGTGCCCAGTCACTCGCACTCAGGGAAATACTTTCTTTAGTAATTAAGCCAACTCGCAGACTTTCTGGCAAACATAGTGCGGTATAGAGTCCAGCCGCACCTGCACCAACTACTAAAACATCAAATTGTTCTGGAATATCGTGCTGAGACAAAGTGGAATTGGGGAGTAGGGAGACAAGGGAGAGAAAGGAGAGAAAGGAGAGAAAGGAGACAAGGGAGACAGGGGAGACAGGGGAGACAGGGGAGACAGGGGAGACAGGGGAGAAACTTTCTTGCCTGTCCTCCTTTTCTTTCCCTACTCCCTACTCCCTACTCCCTATTCCCTAATTAATTATCTGTAGATACCGTTGTTATAGCGGTCATCACCTTCAGTGAATACAGTTTCAACTTCGCTGACTCTAAAGTTATCAAAGTTGTCTTTCAAAATCTGCTTTTGACGTTCGCTCAATCCTTCAATATTCAAAACGTCCTCAACATCTTTATAAGGAGCATTTTTGACGATTTTGCTTGCTAACGTCGGGTAAAGTCCTCTCAAGCGCTGAAAAGAAGCAATATTGGTATTATTTAAATCGATTTTTTTACCATAAACTTCTGCCAGCTTATCATCCGCCCGGTTCCGCAACCCTTCAATTTCCGCAGATGCTAAAACGGAGACTGATTGAATAGCAATATGGCTGTCAAAGGTGCCAGCTTGAGCAGGTTGAGAAATTCCCAACCATCCTAAAGATGCTACCAACAAACTAAAGACTGATAATAAATGCGCCAATCGTTTCACGGTGTTCCACCTTTTCTCATCGAAAATAAATCATTACTTGAAGCTATCACTTGTCAAGTGTCATTAGTTATTTATCAAGTATCATTTGTCATTAATTATTTGTCATTAGTCATTTACTATCACCAAAAAGACCATTAAGCACTGACCGCTGACAACTAACCACTAACCGCTGACCGCTGACAAATAACAAACGAACACAACAGTTCTGTTGAAACTAATATACAGCGAATTAATACGCACACTATTTATGCATTCTAGGTTTGACTAGCTTTTTGCAAAAAAAATTAACCAAAACAGTACTTTCGGGCAGAGGTTACAAAATTTCTGGCAATTACTAAGTTATGTAAAAAAGGCTTAAGCACAAATGGCGGCAATCAAAAACAGGGTATCAACCAAAATGGTACTCAACACTGCGCCACAAAACGCATACCAGTGATTTTTATGTCTTGCCAGAGGTAAAATTCCGACTGCCAACAAAATTACTCCTAGAATTAATGCCCACAGTTCCCCAAGAGGTGTTTGCACTTGAAATAAAGCACCTCGCAAAACCGATGGTGCGACATCAGGTTCAACCTGCATTATTTGCCGCCAATAGGGCATTAAGTTTGTTAAATAAAAATAAATATCGGTTAACACCGTGCCGAATAGCGAACCTAAGTAAAACCAGTTACCGACTTTACCCCAATTGCGCCAAAGACACCATATTGCAAATGGCAAGCCAACTGACTCAACTGGTAAATGCCATAGGGGTTCCCAACGCAACCAACCCCAGTAAATCGAACCGGCTAACCAACTCCAGCTAAAACCAAATAGTAGATCGCCCCACACGTATGTATTGTTACGGGACATTAAGAATAAACTTAGCCTCAGCCAAAATCCTGTTAATCCCAGACTTACCAAAGGGAAGTTCCGCACTAATGGTGCTTCGATAAATACTGGCACTGATACCAAAAACACCGCAGCCCCAAATATGAGAAGGGAAAGAGGAGGAGTTAGGGTTGTCCAAGTGAGAGAAGGAGAAAATGTTGGTAAGGAGGACAGCGAGGATAAAGAAGAAAACGGCACAACTGTAGGTGTTTCCTCGTTGCGTGTTTTTTCTTTTCTCTTCGCCTCGGCTAGTTGAGTAGATACGGTGTAAGCGGACAAAGTGTTATTAATCAAGTTTTTAATTTTAATATTCTTTACTTAACTTTATCTTAGTTAATATACCACAATCATAAATCCCCCCCCTGGGCATTGATATTATACATAAATTAGGAGGTGGGGAGGTGGGGAAAGTACGAGTAAAAATAATTTCTCCTCTTCTCCTCTTCTCCCCTTCTCTTCAAATTGTCTCCCGGAGTCACTGACTCTATGGACGTAAAGTTGGATAATTCGGTAAAGTTACGCAGCTACTTGTGGAGTCTAGTTAATGGCAACAATTTTTATAACAGGCGGAATCGATTTTTTATTGCCTGTAGGAAATTACCTTATGCAAACAGCAGGTAATGCTGCTACGGGTGGTTCCAATGTGTTAGTGGAAATAGTGCAAGGATTTATTCTGGGTATAGTCCAAGGGATTACAGAATTTTTGCCCATCAGCAGTACGGCACACCTGATAATATTCCGCGATATTTTGGGGTGGAAGGCATCATGGGGTAAAGCAGCAATCGATGGGATTCAACTGGGTAGCGTGATTGCGGTAGTGATGTACTTTCAGAAAGATATTCGTACTATTTTGAGCGGTGCTTTGTCAGCATTCGGGCAAAAAAACTGGCAACGTGAGGAGTGGAAAATTTTTATCGGCATTGTTATTGGCACAATACCAGCATTAGTTGGTGGGTTGGCGTTAAAAATATTGAAAATTGAATTAGAAAGTCCAATGATGATAGCGGGCATGTCGATTTTGATGGCAGCATTATTAGGTTTGGCAGAAAAAGTTGGCTCGCGCAAACGCAGCTTTGAAGAATTAGAAATTAAAGATGGGATTCTTGTCGGTTTGGGGCAAATGATTGCCCTCCTGCCAGGTGCTTCGCGTTCGGGTTCAACGCTGACAACCGGATTATTTGTAGGTTTGCAGCGGCAGACAGCGGCACGATTTTCGTTTTTGTTAGGTTTACCAACGCTAGCGATCGCAACTCTAGTTCAAACTAAGGATGTGCTTAAAGAATCTCAAATGTTTTTGCCGATGATAGTCGGTATCATCTCAACTTTCATATTCTCGTATTTATCTATAGCTTGGTTACTGAAGTTCCTACAACGTCGAAGCAGCTGGATATTCGTATGGTATCGTCTCGCATTTGGTGCAGCAATTTTAAGCGCGATCGCCACAGGAGCATTTAAATAAGTTAGGAGTTAGGAGTTAGGAGTTGGGAGTTAAGAGTTAGGAGTTGGGAGTTAAGAGTTAGGAGTTAGGAGTTAGAAGTCAGGAGTTAGGAGTTAGGAGTCAGGAGTTAGGAGTTGAGAGTTGGGGCTGGTTCATTTGTATCATAGTAAAATAGCCCATAAAGAAATTAAGAGCTAAGATTTCGCTCGTTCTAAAACCTTCAGCGAATAAGTACAAGGTAAAGTCTACTTTTTAATAGGAAAAGACGTGGATTAAAAGTCTCAATATCAAGTACATATATAAAATATAAACTCCTAACTCCTAACTCCTAACTCCTAACTTTCATTTCCATGTCTACAATCCGTCCTGCCCGTATAACAAAAGTATTATCTGATTCGATAGCTGCCGAAATTGGCTTTGATGCTGGGGATGCCATAGTCAGTATTAATGGCACTCCTCCCCGCGATTTGATTGATTATAGATTTTTATGTGCGGATGAGTTTCTCGAACTTGAAGTATTGGATGCATCGGGAAAGTCCCATCAAATCGAGATAGAAAAAGACTTTGACGAAGATTTAGGACTCGAATTTGAATCCGCTTTTTTTGATAATTTGATTCAATGCAATAATAAATGCCCGTTTTGCTTTATCGACCAGCAGCCACCAGGTAAACGCGAAAGTTTATATTTCAAAGACGATGATTACCGTCTTAGCTTTCTCTACGGTTCCTATTTAACGCTGACAAATTTACCTGCACGCGAATGGCAGCGTATCGAAGCCATGCGACTGTCGCCTTTGTACGTGTCGGTTCATGCTACCGAACCCGATGTTAGAATTAGACTGCTAAAAAATCAACGTGCTGGAGAAATATTAAGCCAAATCAAATGGTTTCAGGAACGGCGGTTACAAATACACGCCCAAGTTGTTGTATGTCCTGGTATAAATGATGGCAAGCACTTGGAACAAACTATCCGTGACTTAGCGTCCTTTTATACGAATGATGTTCCAGCAGTGGCATCGGTGGCAGTTGTACCCGTAGGTTTGACACGCTTCCGTCCGCAAGCAGACGAACTTATACCAGTTACGAAAGAAAAGGCAAAAGCAGTGATTTCGCAAGTGCAAAGTCTTCAACAGGAATTTCTACAAAAGTTGGGTTCTACCGTTGTTTGGTTGGCTGATGAATGGTTTTTGATTGCTGGTGAGGATTTGCCAAGTGAGGCTGAATACGGAGATTACCCGCAAATTGATAACGGTGTCGGTTCGATACGTTTGTTTGTCAAGCAGTTTACAGTGGTAGCCGATAAATTGCTACCAATAAAAATACGTAAACGAAAATTTACTTGGGTTGTAGGGAATGCAGTTGAACGGGCATTTCAACCTATTTTGCAACGCTTGAATGCTGTTGAAGGGTTGGAAATTAACATGCAAGCGCTATCGAGTGATTATTGGGGACAAGATATTAGCGTAACTGGGTTGCTGACAGGACACGATTTGTTATTGAAACTACAAAGGTGCGATTTAGGAGATGGAATTTTATTGCCAAGTGTAATGCTCAAGCATGGTGAGATGGTGTTTCTTGATGATATAAGTGTTGAGGAAGTTGCTTCGAGATTGGATACAAAAATTATGACGGTAACGGGAGTAGAAGAGTTAATAAATACCTGTATTAATTAAGCAGTTAGTGATAAGCTACCAATAAACTTGTATTATTTCACACCCAAATTTAATCAAAATTTAAAATGATGTAATCGTAATCTGAATCTACACTACCCCCTGGAGTTTTCATTCTGATAGCCTGTTATTTGGGTCGTCAACTAGGGCGGACGAAAAATTTTGGCTGATTTGCCATACAAAGTACCTCGAATCGAGTTAGTAGCGTCATATCATTACTCAAGATATATGGCGTGCGGTTTTACTAGCGGTCAAGAGGTTACTGATTGTTTTGATTTTTGGTTCAGGGTTAGTTTCTACTAGTAATGAATCGTAAATGCGAAGCTGAAAACCCAAAATGTTGGCTAAATAACCAATGACTAATGACCGCCATATTGATACATACTGCTATCAAATGGCTAACTAATGATGACAATTAGCTCAGGAGTAGATGTGAATCAGATAAAAGAAGTTAAAGACGAAAAAATCAAGTTAAGAAAATCTACCTTATTTTTCGTTTATTTACAATTTATTATCTTTAATTTTTTAAGCGTTTTACCTGCAACAGCAGCGACTGATGAAAATTTAAGTATTGTTTACAGTCAAGAAAATGCTAGTCAGTGGACGGGAATAACTAGCCGCTTGCAGAGTGCGGGTGTGAAATATTGCGTGGTTTCCTTAGATGCGATACGAACGGCATCTGATTGGGGCGATCGCAAAGTATTATTCTTACCGAATGTCGAGACACTAAGTCCCGCACAAGCGATCGCACTCGAAGAATGGATGAGCAAAGGAGGACGGTTAATTGCCAGCGGTCCTGTTGGAAGTCTTTCTGCACCGGGAGTACGGCAGTTGATGCGGGCTTTACTTGGAGGTTATTGGGGTTTTAGTCTTAATGATACGCAAAAGTTACAACCCTCAAAGCAGAAAGTTACGCAAGACTGGGCGAAAGAAGGTGGTGTATTTGGTAACGTGCGCGGTGGTGTTGTCGTGCCGGATGATGTGAACGGGCAAACCGCAGCAGTATGGAATGCTAAAGACAATCCAACTGCGGTTTTAGCTACCGAACGTTCAACCTTTTTCGGCTGGAGGTGGGGTGCTGATACTGCTGCTGCTAGCGATTTAGATACAGGATGGTTACGCGCTGCTTTAATGCGCCATCTCAAACTACCACCCGGTGCGTCAACTAAAGTCGCAGGGGGTACGAAAAACTGTGCAACCTCAGTTGCAGCACTGCCGACTAAATCTACACCTATTAAAGTAGAACGTCCATCTCAAAGCCCAGCGCAAGCAATTAGAGTTGACCCATCGATCTTTTCTGCCCCAAATCCAACAATAAGTGCGACCAATTCGCAACCACGTATCCCTGGAAATATCCCCAGAGGAGAAGAAGCAATCGACCAACTCGAACAAAAAGTGCGCTTAGATGTCATTCCTGGTTCCCAAAAACCGATTAGTGCCAGTGAGGCTCAAGCACTTCGTCAAGAACTGCAAAATCTGATTGGACGAGTCGAAAGCGCTCAATTATCAGCCTCCGCAATTTCCGGTAAACCCCCGTCAGTTAAAGCACAACAAGCAGAATTCGCATCCATCCGACCGGGGGCACCAACTTTTAGCACCGAACAAGCAAGACTTGTTGCTAACAATTTACCTCAGTTAATTGCTCAGAAGCAATACAACCAAGCTCGCTCCTCATGGCTTGCGGCTCGAAGTGCCCTTTGGAAGCAATTTCCCGTAGATAGGCGCGTAGCCCAACCCGAAATTCGTTCGATTTGGCTCGACCGAGGTACAATTGTTCGGGCTGGTAGCGAACAAGGACTAGCTCGTGTTTTCGACCGATTGGCACAAGCTGGAATTAATACAGTATATTTTGAAACACTTAACGCCAGCTATCCTATTTACCCTAGTAAAGTTGCACCGCAGCAGAACCCTTTAATACGCGGTTGGGACCCCTTAGCATCGTCCGTTAAACTTGCGAAAGAGCGGGGTATGGAATTACACGCTTGGGTTTGGGCATTTGCCGCCGGGAACCGCCGTCATAACGAAGTTATTGGTATTAATTCAGAATATCCGGGTCCCGTGTTAGCTGCAAATCCCACTTGGGCAGGATATGACAACCGAGGTCAAATGATTCCCCCAGGTCAAGGTAAGCATTTCTTTGACCCTGCAAATCCGCAACTGCGGGAATATTTGCTCAATCTTTACGAAGAAATTGTGACTCGTTACGATGTCGATGGGTTGCAACTCGATTACATCCGCTATCCTTTCCAAGACCCCTCAGCAGGACGCAGTTACGGTTACGGCATCGCAGCCAGAACTCAGTTTCGACAACTATATGGTGTAGACCCGGCGACAATTACCCCCAGTCAAACCGACTTGTGGCAGAAATGGACGGCATTTCGCACCCAGCAAGTTGATAGTTTTGTTGCTCAAGTTTCACAACGACTGCGGCAAAAGCGACCAAATTTAACTTTATCGGTGGCAGTGTTTCCGTTACCCGAAAGAGAGCGGATTGAGAAGATACAGCAACATTGGGAAGTTTGGGCAAAACGCGGTGATATTGATTTGATTGTACCGATGACATATGCGCTTGATTCGACACGTTTCGAGCGATTGGCACAACCTTGGATTGCCTCAACTCAGTTTGGACAGTTGGGTACGGCGTTATTAGTACCCGGTATTCGTTTATTGAACTTACCAACTCCCGGTGCATTTGACCAAATTCAGGTGATTCGAGATTTGCCAGCGATTGGTTACGCACTATTTGCGGCTGAGAATTTGACCAACGATTTACAGCAAGTTTTTAGCAATACCCAAGGAAACCCGCGTCGCATCGACAAAGAACCAATTCCACACCGTCAACCGTTTGAAACTGCGGCTGCACGGTACAAAGGGTTACAAGCTGAGTGGAAATGGACTCAGGACAATAATCAATTACGATTGACTCCAACAACGCGGGCAAGTTTTAACGAACAAGCCGATGTGTTAGAGAATGCCTTAACTCAACTTGCACAAAAACCGAGTTCAAGTAAGTTAGCCACAGCGACATCATCCTTAAGAAGATTCCAATTGCAATTTAAAGGCATGATGCAACAGCAAGCAATTGATAATCCCTATCAAGTGCGCGTTTGGGAAAATCGCTTGGGTACAATTGAGCGCTTGTTGCGTTATGGGGAAAGGGTGAAATTGAGGTAGGGTACAGTTAATAAACTGCCTCGATTTTCAGTTTTATGCTAGAGAACTGGCAACGGGTTCACGGATTTTTGAACGTCTTTAAGATTAAACACTTCCCTATTGACTCTTCTCTCTCAAAATGAGAGAATATCTAAATATCATCGGCTTTTTTAAATGCATTTAATTGCAATCAGTCAGTTACGCGAAGTAGCTGCTAAGTATCCTGATGTTAGCGTTCAAATTGAAGACTGGTATACATTGGTTAAAGCTGCTACTTGGCAAACTTTAACAGAGGTGCAACAATTATATGCCTCAGCCGAGGCAGTTGGAAACTTTACTGTTTTCAATATAAAGGGGAACCGCTATCGACTGATAGTAGGCATCAACTATGTAAAACAAACCATTTATTTTAAGTATTTTTTAACACACGCTGAATATAATAAGGACGAGTGGAAAAATGACCCTTACTTTTAACCGCGAAATTTACGCTAATCTTTTAAAGGAAGCGCTACCACGAGCAATTTGCACTACAGAGGAGTACGAAAGAGTGCTTTCCATTGTTGAAGCTTTAATGTACAAAGAAAATTTAACGCTTGAAGAAGACCAAATTTATGACTTACTTATAATTCTAATTGAAAAATTTGAAGCAGAAAATTACCCATTCCAAAAATTATCTACTCCTCATAGTCGGTTACTACACCTAATAGAAGCTAACGACTTAAAGCAAACAGATTTACTAGATGTATTTGGTTCAAGTGGTATTGCTTCTGAAGTTATCAATGGTAAACGCGAGATTAGCAAAACTCACGCGAAAAAACTTGGCGCACGTTTTAATATTACTCCAAGCGTGTTTTTAGCATAGAAATAGAGCAGAAGTGGAATGACGCAAGCGACAAGTTGTTGCTTAGATAAATTTTTCGAGTCTTTATAACATAACTTTTGCACAGGCTTGTTTTCTGTTTGTCGCTGCCTGGATAAGTGGGATATTGAATTCGGTTGCGGGGGCAGGAGGATTAATTATTTTTCTGGATCTGGTTGCGAATGGGTGCAGTACTATATTCCTGATTGGTTGGAATTCTTGACTCTCCCCTGACTGACTACACAGGGTTTTCAGAATTTTCTTAATTATTTAGTAATAATTTACAGTATTTTTACGCAAGAAAACTGAGATACTTCGGGCGAGAATATTAAATGTTATACGTTTACGTTTGTGTATTGGGGCATTAGCCTTCATTTATGTATGCCATAGCTCAGTTATCTCAACGTTTGCTTGATTCAGCGATTGATACTTCGGATTTGACTGTTTCACCTGAAACAAAGCTATTTGAGGTCGTTTTACAGATGAGTCAGCGTCAACCAACCGCGAATCATGTCTTGGTTGTAGAGGATGAGCAGGTGTTGGGGTGGTTTACAGCATCTGATTTAATTAATGCGATCGCTTCAGGTGTGGATTTGCACGCAACTCAAATTTCGCAGGTCATCGCATCTGCTGTAATTACCCGAAGACGTTCGCAGCTAAAAAGTATTATTGAAGTTTTATCTTTGTTCCGTTCGCAGCAACTGTCTTTATTGCCAGTAACCGATGACCTGGGTCGCTTGTTTGGGGTAATTACAGCTGAAAGTATTTGTCGTGTTTTGGAATTTGAGGAAATAGAAGATACAAACGAAGCGTTATGTCAGCTAACAGAGAATATTCATGAAGTTCTGTTTGTACGCGATTTGAAGTTGAATAAGCTTATTTATATTAGTTCCACTTATGAAGATATTTGGGGACGCAAGCGCGATCGCTTGTATGAAAATCCCGATGAGTTGCTCGACGCAATTCATCCTGAAGACCGCTCGCGCATTGCCAATGCAATTGCTAGCCTAGCTTCGAGTCAATGTTACAGCCAAGAGTATCGAATTATTCGCGGTGATGGTGTAATACGTTGGATTTGGACGCGAGCTTTTCCACTGTACAATCGACTAGGGGAAGCGTATCGCCTAATTGGTATATCTGAGGATATTACTGAACGCGAGCAAGTTGAAGTCGAATTAATACAAGCACAAGTTTCACTCGAAGAGGCTTTGACTCGAAGTAAAGATATATTTAAAAGCTTATTTGAATCAATATCCGAACATGTTTGGTTAGCAAGGCAAGACGGAAGTATTGAATTTGCTAACAAACATCTACTTGAGTATTACGGTTGTAACCTCGCTGAAATGTTAGATTGGCAATGGCAGCAGTTTATACATTCTAATGATTTACCACAATGCCTGGAAGGTTGGCATTACTCGATAGCTACGGGAAATATTTACGACATCGAACTTCGGATATTACGTGATTGCGACCAAATGTATCGCTGGCATCATATCCGCGCAGTTCCATTACGCGATGCAAGAGGGCAAATTTTTGGTTGGTTCGGCATCCATAATGATATTCACAACCGTAAACTAATTGAAGAAGTACTTAGGCAAAGCGAAGAAAGATTTTGTCACTTAGTTGGAATTAGTAGCGATATCGTTTGGGAAATGGATACAAACGCTGTCTACACTTATCTCAGCCCAAAAGTACGCGATATTTTGGGTTACGAACCCAAAGAAATCATTGGGAAGACACCCTTTGAGGCTTTCTTATTACCAGAGGAAGCCGAACGTACCGAAAGCATATTTATGCCGATTATAGCTGCACAACTACCCCTTACAAGTATGGAAGTAGTTAAAAAGCACAAAGATGGACATCCAGTTTTCATGGAAATTAACGGTGTTCCTATTTTTGATGCTGAAGGGAAATATCAAGGTTATCGCGGTGTCGGTGTCGATATTACTCAACGCAAACGCGCTGAAGAGGACTTGCTGCGCTTCCATAAAATTGTCCAATCCACTTGCGATGCAATTAGTATTGTAGATCAGGCAGGTGTAGTCAGTTATGTTAATCCGGCATTCGAGCAACTGTTTGGTTACGATGTTAAAGCTTTTAATGTCACTGGTGGTCGAGGAATTACTAATACTAATAGAGTCCAATCGAGAATGATTTGTGATGCTATTAAAGCTGGTAATTCTTGGCATGGCGAAACTCAGATGCGAAATCGCTACGGTCGTACAATTCCGACCGATTTACGTACTGATGTTATTAAAAATACTAAAGGCGAGATAATTGGGTGGTTTGCCATTTATACCGATATTAGCGAGCAAAAACGTATCGAGTCAACTTTGCGTTTGCGCGACCGTGCGATCGCAGCTAGTAAAAATGGGATAGTTATTTGCGATTGTAGACTACCCGATATGCCAATAGTTTATGTAAATAGGGCTTTTGAGGAGATAACTGGTTATTGTGCTATTGAAGTAATTGGGCGAAATTGTCGTTTCCTTCAAGACAATGACAGCAAACAACCGGAAATACAAGAAATACGAAATGCGGTTGCCAAGGTTAATGGTTGTAGTGTTGTCTTTCGTAACTACCGCAAAGACGGCATAATGTTTTGGAATGAGTTGACCATTTCACCCGTACTCAATAGCAAAGGTCAGCTTACACATTATATTGGTATTCAAGTTGATGTTAGCGTAACCAAACAAGCTGAAGTTGCACTCCGAATCAGCAAAGACCATCTGAAAATTGCACTTGAAAAAGAAAAGGAGCTTAACGAACTTAAATCTCGTTTTGTGGCGATGACTTCTCACGAATTTCGTACACCTTTAAGTACAATTTTTTCATCATCGGAATTACTTCAACATTACCGCCATAAATGGAGCGATGAAAAGCAACTTTTTCATTTACATCGTATTCAAATATCGGTTAAACATTTGACAAAGTTATTAGATGATGTTTTAAATCTTGGAAAGATAGATGCAGGAAAGTTTGAGTTTAAACCAATCTTTATTGATTTATTAGAATATTGTCATAATTTAGTCGAAGAAATACAAATTAATGTAAACGCAACTCATAAAATTAATTTTATTAATAGTCGATTTCAGCCAATTAAAGTTTGTATGGATGATAAATTATTAGGACATATATTTAATAATTTATTAACAAATGCAATTAAATATTCACCAAATGGAGGGATAGTTGATTTTCAATTAATTATTAACGAAAAGCAAGCTATATTTACAATAGTAGACCAAGGAATAGGTATTCCCTCAGAAGATTTACCGCTTTTATTTGATTCATTTCATCGCGCAACTAATGTTAGTAACATCCAAGGAACGGGTTTAGGATTAGCTATAGTGAAAAAATGTGTTGATATGCATCAAGGAGAAATTAAAGTTGACAGTCAGTTAGAGATTGGGACGACATTTACTGTCATCTTGCCGTTGGGAGTAAGCATTAGGGAGTAAGAGGAGTAAGAGAAGAAAAATTAACTCCTAACTCCTAACTCCTAACTTTCTACTCCCTACTCCCATTCATTACTATTAACTATCGAGGAAAATCATGACTAAGATTTTAGTAATTGAAGATGAATTATCAGTTCGTGAAAACTTATTAGAACTACTTGAAGCGGAAAACTATGAAACTATAGAAGCAGCAAATGGGGAAATAGGTATACAAAAAGCTATCTCGGAATCACCCGACTTAATTTTGTGCGATTTAATGATGCCCGAAGTTGATGGTTATGGTGTATTAACGGCTTTACGAGAAGAACCAGTAACCGCAATTATCCCGTTTATTTTTCTAACTGCAAAATCTGCAAAATCAGACTTACGTCAAGGTATGGATTTAGGTGCGGATGATTATATTACTAAACCATTTACTCGCACTGAATTATTAAGCGCAATTATTAGCCGTTTATCTAAGCAAGTACTTCTACAAAAGTATACAATCAAAAATAATATCAGAATATCGGCTTCGGAAGTTAAAGCTATCGAGGCAAGTTTGCGTCGAGCTATAGAATCAAAAGATTGTTGCGAATTGGAAATTTACTACAAACCTATTATTAATATTGTTTCGCGTAAAATTGTTGCGGCTGAAAGCTTTGTCACCTGGAATAGCCCTGAATTAGGAACTGTTTATCCTTTAGAACTAATACCTTTAGCAGAATCAACTGATTTAATTATCGAGCTTGGGGACTGGTTGCTACAAAGTATATGTATCCAGAAAAAAATCTGGAGTGATTCTGGATTTTTTAAATTACCGATTTCCATCAATTTATCTACCAGCCAATTTCAGCATCCCGATTTAGTTTTAAAAATAAGTAAAGCTTTAGCAGAGAATTACTTAGAGCAAAATCAAATACAAATCGAAATTAATGAAACTACGATTGCGGAAAATATAAACAGTGCGATCGCAATCATCAATAACCTCAAATCGATAGGTGTTCGGATTGCCATAGATGATTTTGGCACTGGTAATTCGTCTTTAATATATCTTAAAAAATTACCAGTTCATACTCTAAAAATCGATTCTTATTTTATCCATAATCTTACGAACGACAAGCAAAAATCAGCAATTACAAATGCATTGATTCAAATGGCTTATAACCTTGATATTGAGGTTATCGCTCAAGGTGTCGAAAGCGAAACCGAGCTAATTTTTCTTAAAAATCAAAACTGTAACCTCATGCAAGGCTCTTTATTTAGCTCGTTATTATCAACTGCCGATTTAGAAAGGGCGATTGCACAAAAGGTTGCTAAGTTTTAGCTATTTCTTTGTTCTTTAGTTTACAACCTGAAAATAATGATTGTGACGAATATAAGCATCTTGCCATTACCGGACGGGCAAAATGCTTACACTAGTATGTAATTGTATCAGTATCTAAAAAAATTTATCTCTTAGGCTGGAGGTTAGAAACCAAACTTACCATGTAACATTTTCTAATGTCTAAATAAATATATTCCTATGAAATTGTCGCGTTTGATATTAGGTTTTTTACTGCTAACTGGAGCTTATGCGTGCAACCAAACTAGCGTTACATTGGAAAATCCAGCATCTTCCCAACAACCGCAGAAAGTAGCAGCAAAAAATATTATTCGCACCGAACCGCTTTCACCAAATCCAATTCGCATTGATATTAATAATTTACCCGCACCCTTCGCTACCGATAGCGCATCTAAATCGCCGCAAGTTGTACCAATTCCCCAAAATCCGACACTACGGGTTCCGGATGGCTTTGCTGTAAATGTCTATGCCGAAAATTTAGATGCACCGCGTTGGTTAGCTTTGACTCCGACGGGGGATGTGTTGGTGACAGAAACTAGACAAAACCGGATTCGCTCGTTAGGCGATCGCAATAATGATGGCATAGCAGAAACCAAAACCACCTTTGCAACTGCTGCAAATGGTTTAAATATCCCGTTTGGAATGGCATTTGCTGGCAATAGTTTTTTCTTAGGCAATACTAATGCGGTGTTACGCTTTCCTTACACCCAAGGTCAACAACAACTTAACGGCACTGGTAACAAAATTACCGACCTCCCTGGTGGTGGATACAACCAACACTGGACGCGCAACGTTGTTGCTTCGCCTAATGGTGATAAGTTATACGTTTCCATTGGTTCCGAGTCAAATGTTGATGAAGAACCACTTCCACGCGCTTCGGTGCAAGTTATGAATTTGGATGGTTCGCAACGGCAGACTTTCGCTTCGGGATTGCGAAACCCAATTGGCTTAGATTTTAATCCAGTTACAAAAGAACTATATGCGACGGTAAACGAGCGCGATGGTTTGGGCGATAATTTAGTACCAGATTATTTGACCCGCATCCGGCAGGGCGAATTTTACGGTTGGCCTTATGCATATATGAAGCCCAATTATCTCGACCCCCGTCAGGTTGTAAACGGTAAAAGCAAGCGTCCTGAATTAGCTGCAAGCACCCGCACACCCGATGTCATATTTGAGTCCCACTCCGCCGCATTAGGTTTGCAATTTTACGACGGTAAAACGTTTCCCGAAAAATATCGAAATGGAGCATTTGCAGCATTTCGCGGTTCATGGAATCGAAATTCTGGGACTGGTTACAAAGTAGTTTTTATACCTTTTGATAGTAAAGGTCGTCCCCAAGGATACTACGAAGATTTTCTCACCGGGTTTTTGCTCGACCCTACTGTACCAACGACTTGGGCGCGTCCTGTTGGCTTGCTCGTTGCGGCTGATGGCAGTTTATTACTTACCGATGAAGCGAATAATCGGATTTATCGAATTCAATATGTAAAGAGTTAGGAGTTAGGAGTTAAAAGTTAGGAGTTAGGAGTTAAGAGTTAGGAGTTAGGAGTTAGGCATAGTTTTATAAGGACAGATGATCTAAATTAAGCGAATCGCTCTCAATGTAGTCTTTTGCCGTAATATCTTCGAGAGTAAAAACTGAGCCATTCACAGACTTCATATTATATAAAGAGCTATCCCATCAACTTAAGGGCCTGCACTCGGAACGGAGATTTACATTATTAACGAAAGCCGAAATTAAGCTTTGATGACGGGAGCCAAGTGAAGTACAGTTGTAGGGGCCCAGCAATGCTGTGCCCCTACTTCATTCAAGTAAAAAGCGCTATATATTTATAACT
Organism: uncultured Calothrix sp.; assembly: GCA_964242965.1. GTDB lineage: Bacteria > Cyanobacteriota > Cyanobacteriia > Cyanobacteriales > Nostocaceae > JANNFJ01. Next base: position 26,699 of record CAXTCQ010000073.1, read on the forward strand.
CTTAACTCTTAACTCTTAACTCCTAACTCCTAACTCCTAACTTTCCTAAAACCATCCTTCTTGTTCGAGAGTTTCAATCATCTGGAGTCCGCGTGCATCTCCAACACCTAAAATGGCGGCTTTTGCGTCTTCGCGCACTCCTAAATCTGGGTCTTCAGCAAAGGTTTGAATTAAAGCATCGACAGCCGTAGCGTAAACTACATTTGAAGGTAGTTCGCGGCATAATTGTCCAATTGACCAAGCGCAGTTACTGCGGACTGCGGCAACGGGGTCTTGTACTAAAGCTAAAATCAAAGGTGGAATTGCGCTAACAACGGTTTCGTAATTGACCTCAGCCATTTGGGCAAGAGCGCTTGCTGCCCACAATCGCACTGCGGAAATGTCTGTAATCAGAGCATCGGCAAGGGGTGCTAAACTTCTGCGATCGCGGCAATTACCTAATGCCCAAACTGCTCCTTTACGAACGTGACCATTCCAGTCACCGTTTAATTGAGCTATCAGTGGTTCTACTGCATCACGACTGGGGTTGCGTCCAATCCCGTAGGCAGCACTTACCCGCACCAAAGGACAAGTATCGGTCAGCAAGCGAATCAGATGCGGGATTGCTCGTGCATCTTCTATGTCGCAAAAAGCACGCGCTGCTAGCATCCTTTGCGGCGGTTGGGGATGTTGCAAAAGCGCGAGCATTTCCTCTGGGTCGGGTTTTGACACCTCTGATTCATTGGTCAGAGGTTCAATTTTATCGAGAGGGCTTTCTAACTCGGTTTCGGCATCAAGTAGGCTGAGGTCGTCTTCGTCATACATAAATCAAAATACCATTGCAAGCCGTTATCTTCCACCATTTTGATTTTAATCCGATTTGGGTAGTAGGAAGGAGCCGAGTTAGGAGTTAAGAGTTAGGAATTGATAGTTATTAATTAATCTTTCCTTTCCCCCTCTCCCTCCACTCCCCTCCACTCCTTCCAATCCCTACTCCCTACTCCCCATTTCCTAATTCCTTTACCATCCACAAGGATTGTGTTTCAAATCCAAGTTGATTATATAAATTCAGTGCAGGTGTATTGGAAGAAAAAACTTGTAGTCCTATTTGCTTATCCCCTCGTGCTTTTGACCAGGTTTCGGCATATTTCATTAAGGCTTTACCTACCCCTTGCCTTCGATGTTCCGGCACTACATATAGTAAAAATAAATGCGCGTGACGTAAACCTGTAATTTGGTCGATAGCATTTCCCATCCAGAGGCAAGCTATGGGAGAGGGGGGAGTGGGAGGAGATAGGGGAGAAGAGATTCCATCTTGTCCCCCTTGTCCCCCCTCTCCCTGAAAATCTACCCACCATAAAGGTGTGTCATTAGATAAATATTGCTCGACTGTTCGTGATAGATGTGAGAAATCTTGATTGGGAAAGATATCTTGGTAAGTTCGCTGCATGAACTTTACTAATAATGCTCTATCTAAAGTTGAACCGCGACGAATCGTATAACCGGGAAGTAATGAACTCAAAGTATTTTATCGGAACTCACTAAGTACAAAGTGCCACAAAAATACTTCTTAAAAAATATCCTTCGATAAATTTACCGAAGGATTACACAATTTTTTGGATTTAACTATTGACAATTAGCTTCAATTATGAAATAGAAGGCGAAGTTATTAACAAAGGTTTTAGAGATATTTCAGATAGCTGCCATCCATCCAGATTAAATCCCACGCCAGAATCAACAGGTGCAGGTGCTGCCATGTCGGCTGGTAAAAAAATACGGGCGCTGGTTGCAACGAGGGCGATAAAAAAAATGATGACGGCTATTAAGGGGGCGATGTATTGGCGAATGATATTCATGATTAATTGAAGTTTTATTAATAATGCTTAATTTATTTTAGCAAGGATAGGGACGGGAGTAGGGAGGAGTCAACTAGGAAGCTTCTGCATCATTCCTAGTCACCCTTGTAAATAGTATTCCACTTTAATTGCTGACAAATATATGTATAAGGGCGGGGAGACCCCGCCCCTACGACTCCTAACTTTTATCGGCGATCGCGTTCGATGTCAGCAATGACTCGTTCCCAGTACCAATTTTCTGGCATGTTGGGGTAAGTTTGCTTGGCTTGGGCAATGAGTCGATCGGCTCCTTTGACATCACCTGCGAGTAAATTAATCAGTCGAGTTTTAAGTTGGCTGTCAGGTCCAACAAATTCGTCGTCATCAATATATTCTCGGTGTGCTAATCCACGTCCTGCTGGTTGTGCTTGCTGTCTTCTAAACTCCCAAAATAGTACGTAGTAGAGCGTACCAAAAATTACAATCAAGCTAAATGTCCCCAGAAACGTGACAAGGTTAAGTGCTAAAGAACCTAGAACGAGTTGCGAAAGCACGTAGCCGAGTAAAATTCCTGTAAATAAAAGAATGGTCGTAGAGATAGCAACGATAACTCTTTGCCCCATATATTATGCTTCCTATTTTTCCTCATCTTCTAGTCCGGGTCTTGTCATAGTTGCTGGTTTAGGATTCCAAGGAGCGAAAATGGCAACAGGATTATTCCGGGTATTGCCGCAATGGCAGTAATCAGGAAAATGTAGTCCAGCCTGTTGCTTCCACGAACCAGGGGGTGCGGTGAGAATGTCTCGATTAAAGGCTTGCAGGCTTGAAAGCAAGGCGTATTGCGGAGCGGAAAAACCCTGATTGCAAAGGCCGATCGTAAATGCCACAAACGCGGCAGACTTTAAAGCCGCACAAAAATTTTCGATGTTGAGAGCAGCGACCATCAAGGGGTAGTTTTTACCGACAACTGAATTCGTGAAATACGTTAGGTTGCCAGCAGCTTGTAGTATAGCGAAATATCCATAAAGCGCTATTCACACCAATTTTAGTCATAACTGCCCCACCTGCCAAGGTTTTGACGATGACGGCGACAATACTCAAACCACTAGCAAATCCTAAGTCGGCTTCAGTAAAGTTTAAGCCTTTGGCGAGTAGAAATGGTGTGCCAACGTTTCTGATTTGGAGTCGCCTAATTTATAAACAGCTTTAAAAACAAGAATTACAGTAATTTTTCGGTAATTGAACCACTACAATAAGGCAAAGATATAGTTGTTTCATTAAATACCAGTATTTTTTCAGGGATTTGCGTTGCCACGCTTGGGGTAGCTTGGGAAACCAAAGGAGGCTCTCAAATTTAATTCCTTTGGAGCTAATCGTGTCACACCCTGATTCCTGACTTGTCAGAAAAAGAATAAACGTTGCCACACCAATAACTACTTTGTACCCCATACATCCCCATCATCATCTTGCAATCCAGGTCTTCGTATATCAGCAGGTTGAGAGTTCCAGGGAGCGAAAGATGGTAACAAAAGTAGTCCTGGTATAGCGGCTGCAATACTGATTAGGAAGAATGCAGGCCAGCCAGTTTTTTCTGCAATTAAGCCACCAGGAGAAGATAAGAGGTCGCGACTGAACGCCATAAAACTAGAGAGTAAAGCAAATTGGGTAGCTGAAAATCGGGGGTTACACAAACTCATCAAAAACCCTAGAAAAGCCGCATTCCCCAGACCACCACAAAATTGTTCGATGTTGATAGCAAGTACCATTACTTGGTAATTTTTGCCCGTTAATGCAAGGACATAGTAAGCTAAATTACTGACAGCTTGTAAGACTCCAAACACCCATAGAGAGCGGTTGATACCGATTCTACTTAAAATTGCTCCACCGACCAGCGCACCGACAATGGAAGCGATTATACCCATACCTCCTTGAATAGCGCCGACATCTGTCTTAGTGAAACCAGCTTTTAGCAAAAAGGGTAGAGACATATTGCCCAGAAAGGAGTCACCCAGTTTGTAAAGAACGATGAAAGCAAAGCTTAAGATAGTTCGCATTCCACCCAATCTCTGGAAGATTTCAGCAAAGGGTAGAATAACCGCGTCTCTTAAAGATTCTGGAGGTTGAATTTTTCTGCTTGGTTCCGGTGCAAGCAATGTACCAATAATCCCGACAGCCATTAAAGCTGCCATCAGCAGGTAAACTGATTTCCAAGGAATTCGATCGGCAAGTATTAGCGCCACAGAAGCCGTAATTACCAATGCACCTCGATAACCTGCAACGAAAACGGCAGCACCAGCACCTAATTCTAACTCTTTCAAAACGTCCGTGCGGTAGGCATCAACGGCTATATCTTGAGTTGCGCTGAAAAATGCAATTGCCAGAGCATTAATAGCAAGCAACTGTAAAGCTTGTTTCGGTTGTTGAAAAGCCATTACAGCAATACCTAACGTTAAGGCTATTTGCATAACGAGCAACCAACCGCGTCGCCGTCCCAAAAATGGTAGTGCAAATCGGTCAATAATTGGCGACCAGAGAAATTTCAAGGAGTAGGGTAAGCCGACCAAACTAAACAAGCCGATGGCTGTTAAGTCTACATCCTCTACAGTCATCCAGGCTTTTAAAGTATTACTTGTTAAAAATAATGGTAAGCCAGACCCAAAACCCAGCAACAACAAAGCCGCCATTTTGCGGCTTTGAAACACTTTTAGTAGCGATTGAAAGGTATTCATATTCAATATTTCTCCCGAACTATAGTTAAATTACAGCCATAATTACGTAGCAGTCATAGAAAAACAAACCCAACTAGTGGTCTATGTCATTAATGAGCGATGGGTTGCTGCCAGCGTAGGTTGGGTGGAACGTAAGTGGAACCCAACATTTAATAGTTAGGTTTCGCTTACGCTACACCCAACCTACAACCCATCAGAACTTTTGACATGGAGTACTAGGCATCCAGAACATCAAGTTAAGGAGGTTTGGAAGAGTTTTTGCTCGTGTCTTGATTT
>CAXTCQ010000074.1:0-24823 GCA_964242965.1 uncultured Calothrix sp.
AGGAAAAGGGGCTACTTCTAGTCTATACCCTAACCGCCTTGGCGGTTGCTATAATACCACAAATTTTTTTTACTCAACAACTAGAATCTCATCTAAGTTATTAATCACCACATCCGCACCGCGAACATTATCTACTCTACCTACCCAAGTAATCCCCACACAACCAGCAGCATAAGCATTTTTTGCCATTTGCATATCACCAATCGAATCCCCAATCATCAAAGTTGTACTTGGTTCAACTCCTAATCGTTCGCAAGCTAGTAAAAACAACCTTGGATCGGGTTTATTCAACCCTCCATCAACACCCATTCGTAATTGTAGGTAACTACCTAACCCATGTACCTTGACAAAATGCTCAACTTCATCGGTCATTGCTGCCGAAAGAATACCCAGCTTCAAACCAGCTGCCGATAAACTCTTCAACAATTCCAAACTGCCGGGAAACATCGGTGAAGCTGTTTCTCCTAAATATTTCTCTGCTTCATCTAAAGCTTTACGGGCAATTTGCAATGACTCAAACCAACTTTTCCCAGTTTCGGCAATATACCCAGCGGTCGCAATTTCGGTTTCATGACGACTCGCTACTGCCATCATCCCCGCTGGGTCAATACTATCGCCATTCACACCATACGCCATTAACAACGGTTCGCCAGTACCCGGAATCTGCGCGTCAACCATCCTCGCACTACGTTGAGCGTGCGATCGCAAAAATGTTTCCGAGTCTTCCAAAGTCCCATTTTTATCGAATAAAATCGCCTGAATATTACTAAATGTCTTATTTCTACACTTAATAGTTACCACAGTTGCATCCCTAAAAAACTTCAAAGTCAGCAGTCGGGAGTCGGGGGTAAAGTAAGTAGAGCAAGTGGAGGGAGTAGAAGAAGATTAATTAATAACTCCTAACTCATAACTCATAACTCATAACTCCTAACTCCTAATTTCCCCTTCCCTAATTTTCATAAAAAAAAGGGGTTTCCCCCTTTCACAAATCTTATTAATTATTAATTATTCTCCAGCAGTAGCAACTGGAATTTCTTCTTCAACCGCAGATGGAATTTCTTCCTCAACAGCAGATGGAATTTCTTCTTCAGGTGCTAAAGCTTCCTCCATTGCCGACGGAATATCTTCAGGTGCTATAGCTTCCTCCATTGCCGATGGAATATCCTCTTCAGGTGCTACAGCATCTTCCATTGCTGATGGAATATCCTCTTCGGCTATAGCTTCATCAACGGATGCAGGTGCTACACCACCACCTTGCTGTTTTGCAAGCAATTGTTCGCGGTACTTAGCAGCCATTTCTTCGGCTTTATCATAAACCAAATCCCGGTTCTTAATCATGTCACCGGGTTCAGGTTCGAGCTGCTTGGTAGATAGCGAAATCCGTCCGCGTTCTGCATCCAAATCAATAATCATTACTTTAACTTCGTCATTAACATTAAATACGCTATGCGGCGTATCGATATGCTCGTGCGAAATTTCCGATATGTGTAACAAACCGCTGACTCCACCGATATCGATAAACGCACCGTAGGGTTTGATACCGCGTACTGTACCGATAACGACTTCGCCAACTTCGAGACGATTCATCTTACGTTCAACCAACGCACGACGATGCGAAAGCACTAAACGGTTGCGCTCTTCATCGACTTCGAGGAATTTTAACGGCAGGTCTTCACCTACCAATTCTTCTTTAGGTTTGCGGGTACTGATATGCGAACCGGGAATAAACCCGCGCAATCCTTCGATGCGTACCAGCGCACCACCTCGGTTGGTTGCGAATACTCCAGAACGAACGGTAGCATCTTCAGCTTGTAGCTGACGTACACGTTCCCAAGCTCGCATGTACTCGATCCGACGAATCGAAAGGGTCAGTTGTCCATCTTCGTTTTCATCGGTGAGAATAAAAAATTCTCTTGTTTCGTTTGATTGTAAAACTTCTTCCGGGGCATCCACCCGGTTAATTGACATTTCCTGAATAGGTATATATGCTGCCGTTTTCGCACCTATGTCAATCAGAGCGCCGCGTGGCTCGATACTGAAAACTGTACCGGGTACGATATCTCCAGGGCTAAAGTGGTAATCGTATTTATCTAATAATGCGGCGAAATCGTCGTGGGTAAATCCTATTTCAGCAGTTGCGGTTGATTTCTGATTGACCATGCTAAGTGTTTCCTGGTTGAGTCTCCGTAATTGTTTTTGCCTCCTAGCGATGTACATGCAAGCGCCTGCCTAACAGTCCACACCTACATCTTTTTCATCCTAGCGCAGAAAAGTTGATTGAGAATACACATCAACTTACAAATATCGAATTATATCAGATATTAAGCTGCAATTATCAATCAATTAATAAATAGTTGTTGACATTCACAAAGTCTACCTAGATAATTTTACGCTTTTAATTTTAAACGTTCTTTCTTAAGCCTTTAAAACTAAACAACCGCTAGTACCGTTATTGGTATTAGCGGCTTCAATAATCAAGATAGTGGAACTTAATCTTCTTTCTTAGTTTGAATGCGAGGGGGTTCGCGGAATGCGATCGCAAAGAAAATAGTTCCCAATGCCAAAGTCAGAACCAAAATGTAAGCAACGGCTTCCATATCAAAGCTTCCTACTCAATTAAGCTAGTAATGTTAGTGTAACAAGCTACGAAAAAAAAGGTGAGATAAAGGATGAATCAGAATTCATCCTTCACCTTATCTACACAGCTTCCTTACGGCGGGTTGATTTATCACCCACTTTCTGGAATCGACCCCATTCGACCTGTTCTTCCAAATCGGCATCGACACCAGCAAATACGTCTCGGTAAATTGTCCGAGAGCCGTGCCAAATATGACCAAAGAAGAACAAGAGAGCGAAGACTGCATGTCCGAAAGTAAACCAACCGCGAGGACTGGTGCGGAATACACCGTCCGAATTCAATGTTTCGCGGTCAAACTCAAATATCTCGCCACCTTGAGCTTTACGAGCATACTTTTTAACTTCAGCGGGGTCATCGAAACTTTTACCGTTCAAATTACCACCGTAGAAGTCAACAGTTATACCAGCTTGTTCAAAGCTGCTTCTCGATTCTGCCCGACGGAAGGGGATGTCAGCGCGGACAACGTTATCGGCATCGGTCAACAGAACTGGGAAAGTTTCAAAGAAGTTAGGGAGACGACGCACGGTCAATTCTCGACCTTCGCCATCTTTGAATACTGCGTGACCTTGCCACGATTGGGCAATACCATCGCCTTTATCCATTGGACCGACGCGGAACAAACCACCTTTTGCGGGGCTGTTACCAACGTAGTCGAAGAATGCGAGTTTTTCAGGAATTTGTGCCCAAGCTTGCGAGAGGCTTGCACCGTCAGCTACGCTGCTTTGAACGCGACGTTGAATCTCTTGCTTGAAGTATCCTTGGTCCCACTGATAGCGGGTTGGTCCGAATAATTCAATTGGAGTAGTCGCGTTACCGTACCACATCGTACCGGCAACAACAAAGGCGGCAAAAAAGACTGCGGCAATACTACTCGAAAGTACGGTTTCAATATTACCCATCCGCAAAGCTTTGTACAGCCGTTCGGGTGGTCTAACTACTAAGTGGAATAATCCAGCAATAATACCAACAACACCAGCTGCAATGTGGTGTGCGACAATCCCGCCAGGGTTAAATGGATTAAATCCATCGGGCCCCCATTCGGGTGCTACTCCTTGAACGTGACCCGTCAACCCGTAGGCATCCGAAATCCACAATCCAGGTCCAAACAATCCGGTCAGGTGGAATGCACCGAAACCGAAGCAAAGTAGACCAGACAAGAACAAGTGAATACCAAACATTTTTGGCAAATCGAGGGCAGGTTCACCCGTGCGGGGGTCTTGGAAGAGTTCCAAATCCCAGTAAACCCAGTGCCATACCGCTGCTAAAAATAGCAAACCGGAAAGAACAATGTGAGCTGCGGCAACACCTTCAAAAGACCAATAACCAGGGTCGTAGCTGGGGTCGCCCATGACGTTCCAGCCACCCCAAGAACCAACTACACCCAAACGTGACATAAAGGGCAATACGAACATCCCTTGTCGCCACATTGGGTTTAATACTGGGTCACTTGGGTCGAAGATAGCTAATTCGTATAAAGCCATTGATCCAGCCCAGCCTGCCACTAGGGCTGTGTGCATCAAGTGTACGGAAATCAGCCGACCTGGGTCGTTCAAGACGACTGTATGTACTCGGTACCAGGGTAGTCCCATCGACTACGCGCCTCCAAGGATGAATTTGTTTACTAATTTTTGAGTTTTTGTTATGACTTGAGCTTGCGCTCTTCCACTACATTGTCTTATAAATTAGACCGCGTGGATCGATTGGCGATGCCGACACATTTGGACGTTTATTCCTTTGAGTCAGGTTTACTCTCTAAGAGCAAAATGAAACTGCAAGTACCATCAGGAAACTTGCCATTGCGATCGCCAATACAATTTAGGAGAATGTTTTAAAAAGTGTAACTATTGATGGAACTGTTTGCAACCCCCTAATAACAAAGGAATAGTCAACAAGGAAGAGTTAATATTTTGACAAATTGTATTATTTTTAATTTGTCAATCAGTAATTCTGCTTAAATAACTGCCGAATTGCATCAAATCAATGAATATTGTGAACTTTTGATGCCAAAATGAGAGACACATACAAACATCACATCGACTGCTTACCAAAATATTCATTTTGTAAAGTTTTATTAATTATTATAAATCTTAACAAAACTTAAACTTATCTCACACTTATCTCACATTGATATTTATATGGAATTGGAATTAGGCGCGAGCATCATCTAGGCATGAAAATCAAAGTAAATTGACATCAGAAGCCTACGAACAATTTAGGAGATAGGGCGCTTTATGTTAGTGGTGATTGATAATTACGACAGTTTTACATACAACTTGGTTCAGTATTTAGGAGAATTAGCTGTAGATTTTCCTGTAGCTAGTGATATCCGCGTTTTCCGTAACGACAAAATTTCTATCGACGAAATTCGCACCCTTAAACCCGATGGGATTGTCATTTCCCCAGGTCCCGGTCGTCCTGAAGATGCCGGAATATCTCTCGATTTAATTCACGAACTAGGGGCAAGTTTACCAATTTTGGGCGTGTGCTTGGGTCATCAAAGTATTGGACAAATATTTGGCGGTAACATTGTTTCTGCCCCAGAGTTGATGCACGGCAAAACCTCGCAAGTCTCGCATAATGGGGTAGGTGTTTTCCGGGGTATTGAAAATCCAATGACCGCAACCCGCTATCACAGTTTGATTATCGACCGCGATACTTGCCCAGATGTGTTGGAAATTACAGCTTGGCTTGATGATGGCATGATTATGGGTGTACGACACCGGAACTATCCGCATATTGAAGGAGTCCAGTTTCACCCAGAGAGTGTCCTGACAACTTCAGGGAAGCAATTATTGCGAAACTTTCTAGAACAATTACAGGTGAGAGAGTAGTAGATGAAACGACGACAGTTGATGGGCTATGCTGGAGCGAGTTTGATCGCGGCATTAATTACTACCTTGAGTTCCGAATCTCAGGCTGACGCACAATCTAGCGGTTCATTATCAGTTCAGTGGTTGGGTCATACTTGCTTTCTGTTTACTGGTGGGGGTGCTAGAGTTTTAGTCAATCCGTTTCGGACTGTTGGCTGTACTGCAAAATACCGTACACCAAAAGTTCCAGCCGATTTGGTGTTAATTAGCAGTCAGCTACTCGATGAAGGTTCGGTAGAGAATTTACCGGGAAATCCCAAATTAATCTACGAACCAGGTGTTTACGAGTTTAAGGGTCTAAAATTCCAGGGAATCGCAATCGACCACGACCGTAAAGGTGGCAAACAATTCGGTATTAATACTGCTTGGAGTTGGAAGCAAGCAGGTATAAATATTACGCATTTCGGGGCACCTGCTGCACCGATTTCATTTGAACAAAGGGTGTTAATGGGACGACCCGATATCGCTTTAATACCTGTAGGTGGCGGTCCAAAAGCTTATAATGCTCAAGAAGCAAAGCTTGCAGTTCAATCGCTAAATCCCAAATTGGTAATACCGACCCATTATCGGACGCAAGCTGCGGATGACAAATTATGCGATATTGCGCCGTTAGATGAATTTTTGAATGTAATGCAGGGTATAACAGTACGTCGTAGTAATAGCGATACTATTTCTGTGAATCCTCAAAGTTTGGGTGATAGCACTGTAATTCAGGTAATGAGTTACAAGTTTTAATTGGATACTATATATGAAGTAGAGACGTTACGTGTAACGTCTCTCAATTTTTTCTAACTATGGGATTAGGGTTTCAGTTTTGATGACAGGGAATCAAATCAAACGGGTTGCGATCGCGGGTGGAACTCACGGGAACGAAATCACGGGTATTTACTTAGTTAAAAAGTTTGAACGTTTACCACATCTAATTCAGCGTCCGAGTTTTGAGACTGTGACGTTTCTTGCGAATCCCAAAGCACATGAAGTTGGGAAACGATATTTTGATACCGATTTAAATCGCTCTTTTACTCAAGTCGATTTAGAAAATCCAAATTTATCGACTTACGAAGCACAACGCGCTAAGGAAATTTACCGTACTTTTGGGACTGGAGGTAGTCAGCAAGCTGATTTTGTTGTGGACTTACACAGCACTACTTCAAATATGGGATTGACAATTATTTTACCCAATTTAGAACGCTTCAATTTAGAATTAGCTGTTTATTTAGTATCAGTAAATCCCAATATCAAAATACTTTGTTCTATTCCAACCCACGCAGCAAACCCGCATCTCGACTCGATTAGCAAATTTGGCTGTACTGTTGAAGTTGGTGCAGTTGCCCAAAACATATTGGACGCAAAGTTATTTCAGCAAACCGAAGAACTTATTTATTGGATTCTTGATTACGTGGAAGCTTATAACCAAGGAAAGCAACCCCAAGTAAAAAAGATACCTACCATTTATCAAGTTACTCACAGTATCGACTTTCCCAGAAATACATCCGGAGAAATTCGGGCAATGATTCATCCTGGTTTGCAATTTCGAGACTACGAACCCCTATATCCTGGTAAACCGATATTTTTGTCTTTTGAAGGTGAGGAAATTGTTTACGACAGTGAGGAAATTGTCTATCCAGTTTTTATCAATGAGGCAGCTTATTACGAGAAAGGTGTTGCTATGTGCATGAGTCAACAAATACAGAAGGAGTTAGGAGTTAGGAGTTAGTCCATGTAGAGACGCACGCATAAAGCCTCTCTTATTGAGTTAGGAGTAGCCCCTGTCTTAAGTGATACATCAAAAAAGATTCTTTTTTTGTGCCCTCTGTGTCCTTTGTGGTTCAAAAAATAAGTTTTTTTTACCACAAAGGACACGAAGAACACAAACGAGGAAAAACCTAGACATTTTAGTAAGAGATGAAGAGACGCTTTATGCGTGCGTCTCTTATTGAGGAGCGGAGTTATTGTATTAGGAGCAAAGAATTATTCATATCTAAGTATCACAAAGAATTATTTATATCTTAGTATAAAGTTAAAATTAAATATAAATAACATTCTTTACACTATATTAATAATTATTGCAAATAACAGAAAGTTATTTATGCTACTTCGGCAGATAGACAGAAAAACCGAAAAGCTCTACAATCTGACTAGTTATAATTGCGATCGCTTGTTGCCGAACCAGTTAAAATATAGTAAAGATTATCTAGAAATACAATAAAAAACTAGGTTGACTCTTTAAGATCGGAAAGTCACGAATAAAGGATAAAAAAACTATGGACGTAAAACTAATTTTAGTAGCCCTAACAGTTGTCTTTACTGTTGCCTGTTTATTTTTTGGTACAAAAAACGGATTTTACGATTCCGACAACTACCACGGTAATGGCTCTGCACATTGAATACTGTAGAAAGCGCCACTTAAAAGAGTGCCAATTTAAATTTCTTAAATTTCAGCACGGGAAAGCATGAGTAATAGCACGTCGGTATCCTCTCGGCTTGATGGTGGGGAGCCGATTAGTGAGTTAGAATGTTTGCCCTATGGTGTCCACCATAGCGGTGAAGGAGTTTGTTTGTTGGTGCGTATGGGGCAATACCGCATCCTACTCGACTGCGGGTTAGCGGATATTTCGACATTAGTATCCGGTTTAACCAAGTCAGCGCGTCAAGGTAGTTCCCCGATGCCAGCGGATTTTGTTTTGGTTAGCCACGCTCACCCCGACCATGCTAGAGGGTTATTGGAACTGCATAAAACTTACCCGTTGTTACCAATTTATGGTAGTGAAGTAACAACCAAGTTATTACCTTTAAACTGGCTCGAACAAAATGACAACCAGCAAATTCAGCAGCACTTTTGCCAAGCATTACCATTGCGATCGCCCATCGAACTCAAAGAGGGATTAGTCGCAGAATTATTTCCAGCGGGGCATTTACCTGGTGCGGTAGCGATTTTACTAACCCTAACTACACCACAGCGCACTTACAAGCTTTTATATACGGGCGATTTTTTCCTCTCAAACTCGCGCTTAGTCGAAGGATTGCGGCTCGAAGAATTGCGCGGTTTAGAACTCGATGTATTAATTATAGAAGGTTCCTACGGTACTGCACGCCATCCCCACCGCCGCAACCAAGAAAACCAACTCGCCGAACGAGTCAATCGGGCGATCGCCGACGGTTATTCTGTACTCATGCCTACTCCCGCACTCGGTTTGGGGCAAGAATTACTCATGCTTCTCCGCAGCCATCACCACTTCACCGGACGCGATTTAGATATTTGGGTTGATAGTACCGTCGCTGTTGGCTGCGATGCATATTTAGAATTGTTGCCGCACTTACCCCCCTCCGTGCAAAATTTTGCCCGCCATCAGCCGCTGTTTTGGGATGAGCGCGTGCGTCCCCGCGTGCGTCGGTTGTTGCCCGAACAGCGTGCTGTTGTTGGCAAATATCCCTGTATCGTTTTAACCGATTTAGCTACTGATATCGGTGAGTACTGTCAGCCCGACACTGGACCTTGGTTGATTTTACCGCCAGAAAAATCCGATCTAAAAATTAATACTCAATCCCGAACGACCCAAGTCGAAACCTATTTCCTCGCCCAGCATAGCGATGGTCCGGGTACTACTCAGCTGATCCACAATTTACGACCGCAGCACGTTATTTTTGTTCACGGTTCCCCTGCCTACCTGGCAGATTTAACCAGTCTCGACGAGCTACAAAATCGCTATCACGTACATTCACCTATGAATGGTGTATTAGTTGCACTTCCTATCGGCGAAACATTTTTGCAGCCAGCCCCACCAGAGACAAATTATGAGGGTGAACTTACTGAATTAGGCACTGTAGTCACGGTAACTTTACCCGATGCAGTTACCGCCGACCCTCGCTGGCGACAATTTGCCGATACGGGATTAATAGAAGCACGTTGGCAGGGCGAAGAACTGGTTTTGCGCGGATTATCGCAACGCGAATTACTTACTCAGGGTAACGAACGATTTATCTGGAAGGATATTGATTGCTGTGGAACCTGCCGACATCAACGCGGACAGCGATGCTGGAATCCTGCTTCCCCTTTGCATAACTTTCGAGTAACGCTCGAAGGGTATTGTCCCGCGTTTGAAAGTTTAAATAAATAATATTCGGGTAATTGGTGCGGGGAAAGTCACAAATATTTAAAGTAGCTTTTTATACTCTTATCGGCATACAGCATTTAAAATATTGCCCTAAAGTTTAGATATTACCCAAAGATTACTCAATTTAGGAATCGCAAAGGCTTGCCCTCGAAACCTTCACTTAGTTCGAGAGCAGGCTTTGTAAAAAGACAAATCATGTTGTATTAGGCACATTCATTAGCAAGCGGACAGGCTACGCGGTAAGCTGATGGAAGCCGAAGGCTAGGATAAGAATAAAAGAAGAAGGTACGTAATCTTGCAGTGGAAAGAGAGTAGCTCGATCCGCGAATTAACTTAGAAGCTTTATCTTTCAAGGGTCAAAACCTAATTTTTGGATATGTCTATTTAAAGATTGTATGAAAAGGCATTTCTTCTCTTTAATTTACTGAGGGATTTGGGTAATACTTATTACAGGGTTAAATTGCTGAAATGTTTGTCAAAGGCATATAAAAAATACGTAGGTGAATTTACGCTTCCGTTGTTGCCTAGATTTTTATTGCAAAACTAATAAAAGTTAACAATTAGGGCTTGATAATGAAACTCAATAAGTTTAGTACAGTCATCCTAGCACTGGCTGCTGTAACGACCTTCGATCTACTCAATAACACTAAACCAGCGGTTGCTTTTGGTCTGGTTGGTCTAAGTGACACTAACGATTTAGTTCTCTTCGACTCCGACAATCCCGCCAGTACTACCAATATCTCAGTAACTGGGGTCGATGGTCGTTTGTTAGGCATTGACCGTCGTTCAACTGACAATCTAATCTATGGTCTGACGACTACCAACATCTACACCATTAACCCATTTACTGGTGCTGCATCTTTTAAAAGTGCCCTCTCTACTCCCTTTACTGGAGGATTTGTTTCCGGAGTGGACTTCAACCCAGCAGCCGATCGCCTACGGGTTGTCGATGAAAATGACCAAAACTTCCGCATCAATGTGGATAATGGTGTGGTGGCTGTTGATGAAATATTAAATCCAGGGAACCCCAACATTACTGCTGTAGCTTACACCAATGCGGATACTGACCCGACCACTGGAACCACGCTGTACGACATTGACTACATCAGCGACACATTGTCTATACAGAACCCGCCGAATAATGGCACTTTGGTACAAGTAGGCTCCCTTGGTATCAACATCGACTCCAGAGGAGGGTTCGATATTTTCACTAGTAATGGAGTAAATAATGCGATCGCGGCTTTGACTCCAACCTCAGCATCTGGCTCCAATTTATACAGCATCGACTTGAGTACGGGTGCTGCTACGCTAGTAGGTAGCATTGGTGATGGCAATCGGAGACTTGTAGGTCTGACAGCTGTCTCCCAGCGTGTTCCCGAACCTAGTCCTGCCCTTGGTTTAGTCGGCGCTGGTGTTGTTGCTTTATTACATCGCTTCCGTCGCCGTGCTAGTCTAAAGTCGGTCAATTAGTCAAACAAAAAGCCGTAAGTAGAAAATAGAGTGCTTCCCTATCAAATGAGGTACAGTCGTAGGGGCACAGCAGCGCTGTGCCCCTATATTCAACTAAAAATCGGTATAGTCGAAATTAAAAACCCCTTTTCAGAGATTGAAAAGGGGTTTTAGTTATGCGAACGGCTTTTCGTCGGGAACGAATATCGCCCGTATGAAGGCTTCGATAAAAAAGCCTTGATTGTAGCGGTTCCATCAAAGAAACATCGCACTTCGAGAACGACATATCAAGAAGCGCGACTTGAATTTACTCGAACTATTCTGGATTTAAGTCATTATGATGATTGTGGATGCGCTCGGCTTCCGGACAATCTTCAGTCATCAGCGGTTCAACATTGCCACGCGGCACAGAAGCTAACTTTTGCGTCACAGCACCAATACTCTCAAGGCGAACCATTTCTTCCCAAGAACAGGTTTCGTCTTCCTCTTCTGTTTCATATCGTAAGGTAACTAAATCTCCTTCGATGTCGATGATGCGGGCACGTTCTATCCAGCGTTGCTGGTCGCGCAAGAAAACACATATCTCCCGACCATCGCAGCACAATTGATAAATCTTGCGGTGTAGCATCTACTGCTTCTGCCTTTATAAACGAAGTTAATTCTTTCAAAACCTGGGTATCAACCCCCAGTAGATAGCATCCTTTGGAGGTCTAGGAAACCGACACATCAAAAGTGCTTTTACCTGACCCAAGTCCAAGATTTGCTTGTAGTTGCCAATTCTTCGGAAAACTTGGATCGCCCAGCGGCATTAGCTGCACACTTGGACACTCAATTTTGGAAACAGGGTCTTTCAAAGAATGTATTCCTCATAGAAGTCACACAACTTTAGATTTTCCTTCACAAGGTCAATCATTACTAGTGACTCCTTCATTGTATTATGTAATAAATTATACTCCGGAACCAGAACTATTTGCGGTTGCTTGAGTTGCCTACTTGTAGTTATGTGCATCGTTGGGAACTCTGGGGACTAGGCTTTACTTTTACCCCTATGTATTACGATCTTAGCTCATTATCTTGCTGACCTAAATACTTTTAAGCAACAACAATACAACTGTTTTTATTTTTAGACTTTAGATACTAAATAATTTGCGTATAGAATTGAGTTTGATTTTACAAATTCATACTTAAATCTCTGTTCTTAGACTGAGATGAGAAGTGACGAGAACGAGTATCATAGAATTTTTGGCAATATTTTGGATTATTTCCCCACAAATCGCACCGCATTACTTCTTACAGTGAGGGCACTTCAAACAAAGAGCTTGAGGGTGCTTCCCGCTTGATTTGACCGCTACGTACTGCGTCACACAATCCAATTAAGGCTGTTAAATCCTTTGGTTGATAGCTTTTAGCTGCAAGTACTTGATGGAGTAGACCTTCAGATTCAACACTAAGGTATCCTGTTTGAAAAGCAGATTCAACAAGTGAGCGAATCATTTTGTTTAAAGAATAATCATAAGTTTATCAACTCTACTTTGGGATATTCTCGTTGATTTGAGGTTGATATAAGTCAGCCAAGCGATGTGATAATCTCATGGCGCACTCTGTGATTTTAATCACATGCTTTTCAAAGCAATATGCTGTCTTAAAATATATTTATCCTTTTATTATAATAGGTTTATAGCATTTATTCCCAGCATAAGCACTGATAATAAAAAATACTATAGTTTACATAATTAAGATTTTCTAAGTATTAATAACTAAGCATTCTCAAATTGTATCAAAAACATTCTAGGCAAACCAAAAAACTAATTAAACCCGCCCTCCCCGTAACGAAAAACGCGCATTTTACCCGCCCCCCAAACCATCAACCAATTTCAACGATAATTCTTCGCGGATTTGGTCAAACGGCTTATTCCATATAGGAGAAGCATTCCAATTCCATGTAGCGACAGGAATTAATTGATATGCAGCGAGATGTGTCAGCAAGCGGTACTCTTGTTCGGGGTCGCGGCAGAAGCAAAAAGAATTACGGTAGCTTTGGGAAGAAATAGGACGATATCGTGCATCATTTGCGCTAATTAGTTCTAATAATTCCTTACCTTTATTAAGTAAACAATCTAAAAAAGTCAGGCTAAAAAGTGAATTTTTTTTACGTTCTGCTTCTTTTTTTACCCATCGCGCCCAATCGAATCCATACATAAAATCATGCACGTAGCGGAAGCGAATTTCCTTTGTAGCTCCACACATCACCATTAACTCCACAAGCTTATTGCCAAATGATTCTAAAAAGATAATCGCTTTATCATCTGCGATTATGGCTTGTTCAAGCATGTTGTGTATCATAAAATCAAAATCCCAGAAGATATTTTCTGGAAAATGTGTCAACTGAGCGCGGAGTATGCGTTCTACTGTCGTATAAAGACATTGTATAATTTGAACATCATCAGTTATTTCTACGATTAAATTACCAATATCTTGGAAGCTAGTAATTAAGTTTTTATATGGATTTAGTGACAGCGGTATAATACCATGCTCGACAATTATCTCATCGAGAAGTCCAAAATTACAAGTTGATATTAAGTTTTGCTGCATCATAATTGAACGCAATGCATTAGCAGTTACTCAAAAAAATTATACTCTTTTAAAAATAATTTTTAAAATGTAAATATTTTTATAATTTTATTTATATTTATGTAGCAGTTCCGTAAGAAAATAGAAAATATATGCTCGACAGCGTTGGGGGGGCGTGTGACCTCTCGTTTAGCCTACAATTTGGTGTAGAGACGCGAAATATAGAGAGACGCGAAATATAGAGAGACGCGAAATTTCGCGTCTCTACATCTGGTGGAATAGCAAAAAAGGATTGTGTGAGGGGTATTACCCCTAAACAGCCAACGCTATCCGTGAAAGTTGTCAGGGATTTCGATCTCGTCAAAAGTTGCAACGACTCAAAGTTGCTTACCACAATAGAATAAAAGCTGACGTTTCGATCGTTAACACAGTGTCTTCACAATTACCAACAATCAACGCTCTCAAACAACCTACTAGTTCAGCCTGGGTTGAACAAGCTATTTCCAATTTAGATATTATATTGCTCGACCATTCGCACTGCGAGCGTAAAGCGGCTGGTGTCGCGTTAAATTTTATGTTTTGCTACCCTTCCAATACCAAAATGGTAAGGGAGTTAACTAAAATTGCCCAAGAGGAATTAGAACACTTTGAGCTTGTTAATCAATGGTTAGAACGACGAAATATCCCCCTTGCACCTTTACCACCTCCCCCTTATGGTGCGGGGTTGAAAGCACAAGTTCGTCCTCAAAAACCGTATAAGTTTTTAGATTCGCTGCTAGTTACGGGTTTGATTGAAGCTCGCAGTCATGAAAGGTTAGGGTTATTGGCGATACATTGTCCAGAACCGGATTTAGCTAGGTTTTATAAGGGTTTAATGGCATCGGAAGCACGGCATTTCGGTACATACTGGGTATTGGCTGATACTTATTATGAACGCGAAGTTGTGATGAAACGATTGGATGAATTGGCAGTTGTAGAAAGTGAATTATTATCAACTTTACATGCACAACCCAGGATTCATAGTTAAGAAGGGAAGTAGTCAGCGGTCAGTAGTTAGCGGTCAGTGGTCAGTAGTCAATGGTTAAATTTACTCATGACAAAGGACAAATGAGGAAGGACAAATGACTAAGAACGAACAAATGACTAAGAACAAATGACAATAAATAAACATTTTAAAAACTTTTTAAATCTCTTTTTACAATCTAATTGTCCGCTTTGTCAGCGTCCGAACCAGAGCGAATTTTGCCCCAGTTGCACCAAACAACTGCAAAAATGTCGGTTAAATGACCCAAGATTTTTGTGGAAAGAGCAAATGCCTGTTTTTGCCTGGGGTGGATATGGGGGTATATTAAAACGTGCGATCGCAGTCCTTAAATACAATAACTGTCCGGAAGTTGCCCGTCCTCTCGGTCAATGGCTAGGAGAAGCTTGGTTAGAAAAATCACCAATATTAGAACAAAGAATAGTAGTTGTCCCGATACCACTTCACCCTGGCAAACAAAAAACACGCGGTTTCAACCAAGCTGAACTTATTGCCAAAAGCTTTTGCGAAACCACTGGATTTAAATTGAAAACTAAGGGATTACAACGGGTACGGGAAACTCAAGCACAACATTCTTTATCGATTGGTCAACGCGAAACCAACTTAGCCGATGCGTTTGAAGTTGGAATTGAATTGCGCCGCCATTCCAATAGTCCTATACTGTTAGTAGATGATATTTATACTACGGGTGCAACCGCAAGGTCAGCAGCAACTACACTTTGCAACAGTGGAATTACGGTTATCGGTTTGGCAACAATTGCCGCAGGTGTGAAATCAAGATAAATCGTAAATGTCTGGGCAAGCAAGGCTTAGAAAAACTATAATTGACCAAATTACGCAATTTCGTGGGAAGAGTCGCTCGGATGATTAGTAAAGCTTTTGCGGTGGGTTTACGG
The DNA here is from genome assembly GCA_964242965.1 of uncultured Calothrix sp. GTDB lineage: Bacteria > Cyanobacteriota > Cyanobacteriia > Cyanobacteriales > Nostocaceae > JANNFJ01. Next base: position 15,582 of record CAXTCQ010000074.1, read on the forward strand.
CAGTTGACTATCATTCCTGCCGCTTTATTAGCAATTGGTGCAAGTACAACCGCAAGTTTTGCTCAGGTTGGCAAGATGTATAATCCATTGCCTTTGCCATCGACTTACGAAGTTAATGATTCACTGACGGACAGAGATATTCCCACAGGTCAAGGCGGCTTTGCTCGTGATTATATGGTGAAATTGAGTAAGGGGGAAAATCTCGCTATAGACCTTTCTTCGGATAGTTTTGATAGTATTATTACCCTGCTTGGTCCCAATGGCTCAACAGTGGCAGAAAATGACGATGGTCCCGATGGTAGCAGCAATTCTCTACTATTTACGCGCATTAACGAAACGGGAAGTTATGTTGTTCGCGTTCGTTCGTTTGGTGAAACTGGAGTTGGTGTGTTTAAACTCAAGGTGACGCGACTTCAACCAGTGAAATGAGGAAGTAGAAAGTTAGGAGTTAGGAGTTAGGAGTTAGGAGTTAGGAGTTAGGAGTTAGGAGTTAGGAGTTATTAATAAGTGAAGTGCCTGTGCAAAATTAATTATATATTCTTGAATTCTGAATTCTGAATTCTGGATTCAGTAAAGTCAACAGCAAAAAAAGAAAGATATATAAATAATTTTGCATAGCTACTTATATTTTCCCTATTCCCTACTCCCTACTCCCTACTCCCTCATTCCCTAAATTGCCGTCATTACGCACAACAATAATGCTTCCGTCCACTCGACGACTGCACCATATGTATCACCTGTGTGTCCTCCAAGTTTGTGGTTAAACCATGCACCTGTTAAAAATGCTCCAGCACTCCCTGCAACTGCAATTACTAAACAAAAGATTATTTGTTTGTGGTTAATCAATATTTGTAACCCACTCAACCCAATCATTAATAACAATCCCGGTAATAAATCTTTATACGAACGAATTGCTTGTTTGTGAAATGCACCTTTACCTGTGGGTTTAAGGTAAGGATAAAGTGCGATCGCAACTACTTGTCCCCATCTTCCCCACCCGCAAGCTGCCATTAATACCAAAGCGCGGTTTTGCTCAATGTCGGTTAATGCTGCTGCTTTCAGGAGTAAAATTGCAACAGCAGCCATTGCCCCAAATGCTCCTGTCGCACTATCTACCATTACTTCCAATCGTCGTTCGGGTCCCACTGCTAACCCATCTGCTGTATCCATTACCCCATCTAAATGCAATCCCCCGGTAATGCTAATCCAAATACATACAATTAATACACTGCGTGTTAATACGGGTATACCCAACCACTGCGTGCCCATATCGCATAATGCCAATATTCCCCCTATTATCAACCCAACTGTCGGGGCAAACCGTGCTACTTCTGTAAAATTTAACTCCTCTAAATATGGTAATGGAATAGAAGTATAAAATAAGATACTTGCTGCCAAATTTAACAGTAACTGTTTCAACCAACTAATTATCATATTAACTATAGTATACTGGTAACAATCTTTAACTAAGTAGTCATTCATTCCTTTATTTATGCATTCGTAACAACATTTTTTTTAAAGCTTTTAATAAGATTGACTGGTCGATTGCAACTCGTGAAGAAAATTTTGCTATGCTTGTACCATCAGCAATCAGTTAAATCAAAGTATAAAATTCAACTTTAAGCTTTGTTATAATTGGATCGCGAACAGTTTTGCTATACGGTTTTCAACTAATAATTACAAGTTGTTAGGTGAAGACAATACATTCATATATTAAATTGATAATTCTTTAAATGTATGGGGTCAACAAAGCTGTACATTATTAAATATTTGGCTGTGTTGTAATTTATAGTCGTGAAGACAACAATTCAATTATGAGTCACCATCTACCCGATACAAAGATACCAGCTCCATGCATCATCAATACAGGTGTAATTGTTAGTAAGTTGGATATGCGGCGGTTGTTGAGCGATTTGGGTCGCGTCCATTATATCTACACTATGTCTGGAAAAGTGGAGAGTGAGGGAGATGGAGATGTGATGGAAGTATTTGCCAATCCACAACGCTCGACTTTAGTTGCCAATCACACGCTATACTTGAATGTTTGCAGCTTCGACTATCTCGAATTAAAGCAAACTCCCGAAAAACAAACTCACTTCGACTTAGTTCAAGAAGGGTGGTGTTTGCGAATAATTCCCCTTTCAACCCCAATCCAAGAGCGACGCGATCGCAATATCAATGTGACTGCGATTGAAGCGATGATGGATCAAGTGCTTTCGGCACGTTGGGATGCTGAATTTGATGATGATTGCTCGGATTCGTTTTAAGTAAAGCGTTAGTTGATGTAGAGACGCGAAATCTCGCGTCTCTAGAAGAGAAGGAAGAAGGTAAAATACTAGTTATTTGTTACTTTAAACTTTACTTTCTCTGGTTACTTCTATTTTGACTGCAAACTTTTCTTTTGAGTGCATTGCTTGTTGCTCACACACAAAAGCACGAGCAGGTGTTTTCCATACCCCGCATGGTGTTGTCGAAACACCTCGATTTATGCCAGTTGGAACTCTGGCAAATGTCAAAACTATGACTCCAGCACAACTTCAAGACACTGGAGCGCAAATGGTGCTATCAAATACCTACCATTTGCACCTTCAACCCGGTGAAGCAATTGTCGCAGGGGGTGGAGGATTGCATAAGTTCATGGGTTGGAACGGTCCGATGCTCACAGATTCGGGTGGGTTTCAGGTTTTTAGCTTAAGCGAAATGCGAAAAATTACTGAGGAAGGAGTTAAGTTTCGTTCGCCTCATGATGGACAAATTATTAACTTAACTCCCGAACGTTCGATTCAAATTCAAAATACTTTAGGTGCGGATGTCATAATGGCATTCGATGAATGTCCCCCTTACCCAGCGACTCGTCAAGAGGTCGAAGCTGCTACAGCACGTACATATCGCTGGCTAGAACGATGTATCGCAGCGCATCAACGTCCTGACCAAGCGTTGTTTGGGATAGTTCAGGGTGGGGTATATTTGGATTTGCGTGCTGAACAAGCAAATGATTTATCGCAGTTCGATTTGCCTGGTTACGCTATCGGTGGTGTAAGTGTTGGCGAACCAGTGGAATTGATTGCTCAAATTGTCGAAACTACTGCACCGTTGTTACCCTTCCATAAACCGCGTTACTTGATGGGTGTTGGTACGTATCGGGAAATGGCAATTGCGATCGCATCGGGTGTAGATTTATTTGATTGCGTGATTCCGACTCGTTGGGCCCGTCACGGTACTGCTATGGTACAGGGGGAGCGTTGGAATTTGAAGAATGCAAAGTTTCGTGAAGATTTTACGCCATTGGATGCAACTTGTCCTTGTTATAGCTGTCAAAATTTCAGCCGTGCTTATATTTCGCATTTAGTGCGATCGCAAGAAATTTTAGCTTACACTCTTCTCTCGATTCACAACATCACCGAGCTAATGCGTTTTACCCAAAAAATCCGCAATGCAATTATAAATGGAACTTTTGCCACGGAATTCGCTTATTGGTTACAACCAAGTTCTGAATTAGAAGTGCTAAATCCCGATCGATCTCCAATACTCGATTAGGATTTCCTAATTACTAACTTTTGCAAAGTCCGCACTTCAAAACTCAGCATTCATCACTCATTGCGTGTTAAGATACATTTCAAATATGAAAGCTGTGTTTGGATAGGTGGATTTAGGAACATGGAAGCAGCATTGTTGTTAGCAAAATTGCCCGAAGCATATCAAATCTTCGACCCATTGGTAGACGTTCTACCAATCATTCCCGTATTTTTCCTGCTGTTGGCTTTCGTTTGGCAAGCAGCCGTTGGCTTTAGATAAGTTAATTAATTATTTAATTAACATATTTCTATTACAGGCAGGTAATTTACCTGTCTTATTTTTTGCTCAAGTTTATTTATATAAAATAATTATTTTTAATATTTATTAACAAAGAAATATAATAGTTAATCATAGCAGTTAGGGAGGCAAAAATTTTATGGGAAATATCAACTTTATTAAAGAAAATAAAGAAATCGTCGCCGCGAATGGAGCCAATATGCGACTTCAAGCCATGCAAAATGGTATCGATGTCTATAAATTTTGGGGAAAAATGACTAATTGCGGTGGTGCTGGTGGCTGTGGAACTTGTATTGTCGAAATAACTGAAGGGATGGAAAATCTCTCACCACGTACCGATGCAGAAAATAGCCTTCTGAAGAAAAAGCCAGAAAATTACCGTCTTGCTTGTCAAACTTTGGTTCACGGAGCAGTTAGTGTCGTTACAAAGCCGAATTAAAGCTTTTTACCAATAATTTTTGTTCTTTGTGCGAGTAGAGATGTTACATGTAACGTCTCTGCTTTGATTTGTTATCTTTTTACATCTACCTGTACTTAATGGTATCCTAAAGTTGTTGACTGCAAATCGTAGAGAGACTTTCTTGCTATGCAAACTAATGACTTGGGATTCGTAGCGAGCCTTTTGTTCGTACTAGTTCCTGCTGTTTTTTTAATCATTCTTTACACTCTGACTGCCAGCCGTGAAGGTGGAAAAGATTCTTAGGAGTTTAGTTAGGAGTTAGGAGTTAGGAGTTAGGAGTTAGGAGTTAAGAATGAAGAATTTTCATTCTCCCCTTCTCCCCTTCTCCCCTTCTCCCCTTCTCCCCTTCTTAACGATTAAGCTGCATCAGTACGTGCGAGCAAAACCGGACAGGATGCGTTAACGCGAACATAATCTGACAGCGAAGCACCTAAAAGTCGATCTAGATCGACAAAGCTTTTAGCTATAGTTGGACGACGGTCGGGTGAACCCATTAATAATAGGTCTACATTGTACTCATCAGCCAAACGGCAAATTTCTTGTCCGGCTCGACCGCTACTGGTAATATTTCCTTCTTGACCGGCTTGACCGCTACTCATTATACAGCGAGTTTGGATACCGTATCTTCGCGCTTCTGCCGCACCTGCTGCCAAAATCGGATTTTCTTCGGGTTTGACTTCGGTTTTACCAGTCTTAGCTACCCAATCGGTGTTCACATTTGCAAGAATTAACTCCGCACCCTTTAAATCTTGCAGGAGGAACAAAGCTAATTTCAAGCAATGTTTAGCTGTATCCGAACCATCCATTGCCACCATGACTCGGTTTATATGTTTAACATAAATGTCATCTTTCACCAGTAACATCGGACGTGAAGACAATTGAAAAACATATTGACTAACTGAGTTAGCCAATATTGATTGCAGTCGTTTGAGTCCTCTCGACCCCATAATAATTAAGTCCGCATCGACTTCATCAGCGACTTGGCAAACGACATCTTTCGGTTCCCCTTGCCGTAAAATCGAAGAAACGCGACTAGGATCTAAGTTCAAATATTGAATCGCATTTGCTAAAATTTTGCCACCATTCTCCCACTTGGTAGTCATCCCGTCTGCGGTTGTTTGTGGGGGTACAACGTGTAAAACAGTAACTTTTGCCTTCTGAACGGATGGCAAATCGGCGAAAGTTTTGAGCATTTCTTCTGCGTGTCCCAATCCAGAGACAGCCAGCAAAATTTTATTTATCATCTCTTACTTGTCCCTTGTTGGGGTTTAGGTGTCCTGTGTCATTGGTCGTTGGTCGTTGGTCATTTGTAAGGGTTTAGACCAGGTTTACTTAGGCAAAATTATGGGTTATTTTATTTATGTTTTGAGGTAGATAGACGCTCGCAAATAACAGACGCATCAAGCACTTTTAAAACAAAGTATTATTTACAATCTGTTACTTATTTGTTGCTATATATGTCTAACTACCTTCTTTTGAGTATACTCTAAAATTTTCTACTATTAAGTTTAATAATTGTTATCCAAGTTATTAGTGTTAATCTATATCTATCAATTTCAATTAATAATAATTAAGAGAATTGTTGTATAAACTATATTAAAAAACCGATGAAATTAAGTTTTGTAAAATTTGGCTGCAACTTTGCGAGGTTTTAGGAGCGACAATATTAAGTTTATTATCTAATATTTAAGCATTGAAAATTTATGAGATTTCACAGATACAGAAGCGCAAATTATAAGTATTGTAGGGGCACGATACATCGTGCCCTACTGGTACATATCGGTGGAAATAAACCAACCATTCCAAACAGACAAAAAGCCGACAAAATCAGCTTTAACCCTTCTGCCTTCTGCCTTCTGCCTTCTGCCTTCCTACTTCTGCTAACCTGTACTAGCTATTTCATCTTAAATAAGCGGTCTAACTCCTGTTAAAATTAAGCCGCAGTCTTCAACCCATTGTGTCGCAACAACGGTTCTGTACTCGGTTCGCGTCCTCGAAAATTCTTAAAAACCTCCATTGGATGCTTACTACCGCCAGATGCTAATACGGTTTCTCGATAGCGTTTTCCAGTATCTTTTATTGCCACTTCGTTATCAAGTCCAACTTCTTCAAATGCTGCAAATGCGTCTGCACTCAAGACCTCAGCCCATTTGTAGCTATAATAGCCTGCCGCATATCCACCTGCAAAGATATGCCCAAAAGCACACAAGAAAGCGTTTTCGGGAATTGGGGGTAGAACCGTAGTAGTTTCGGCAATGCGATCGCAAACTTGCTGCAATGTCTCAGTTCCACCCGGACGGTAGCGAGCATGTAGTTCGACATCAATGCTGCTAAAGTAAACTTGCCGCAGCATTCCCGTACCACTCATATAATTCTTCGCGGCAACAAGTTTCTGATAATATTGCTCTGGTAAGCTTTCACCTGTTTGGTAATGTTTAGCCATCCCCATCAAAGTTTGACGGTCGTAACACCAATTTTCCATAAATTGGCTAGGTAATTCTACGGCATCCCATTCGACATTATTTATGCCAGCAGCACTACTGTAATCGACTTTGGTCAGCATGTGGTGCAAACCGTGACCGAATTCGTGGAATAGCGTTTCGACTTCATAGAATGTCATCAAGCTGGGTTTGCCATCGATAGGAGGGGTTTGGTTGCACACCAGGTAGGCTACAGGTAAACGGGTAGTACTTACCCCTTGAACGTTAACTTTACCCCGATTGATACAGGTATCCATCCAAGCACCACCGCGTTTTTCAGCAGGACGACTATAAGCGTCAAGGTAAAAATAAGCGATGGGACTACCACTTTCATCGGCGATTTGGAAATAACGGACATCTTCTTGCCAAATTGGTGCTTGTCCATCTGCGGGGGTGACAGTAACGCCAAATAGTCGCTTCACTAAACCAAACAACCCATCTAAAACTTGGGGAAGAGGGAAATAGGGACGTAATTCTTCATCCGTAAAAGCAAACTTTTCTTCCCGCTGACGTTCTGCCCAAAAAGGAATATCCCACTGTTTTAAATCGTTTGCTTCGGCTGCACCTAACTCAGCGGCAAAAGCTTTCAATTGTGCCAAGTCTTTTTGTGCAGCATCGTAACTCGCTTGTCGCAACTCTTCCAATAATTTATCGACAGCTGCGACATTGGGAGCCATTTTACTTGCGAGGCTGACTTCGGCATAGTTGCTGTAACCCAATAACTCGGCTAATTCTTGCCGTAGCACCAAAGTGCGTTCAATCAAAGGGTTGTTATCCAAATTACCCGAAGCCGCACGGGTAATATAAGCCCTATACAGTTTCTCCCGCAAATCGCGACGGGTGCTATGCTGCATAAAGGGTCCGTTGCTGGGAGCATCAAGGGTAATTACCCAGGGACCCGCTTCGGGTGTAGCGTTTTCATCACCTGCTGCACGGGCGCTTTGAGCAGCGAGGCTAAGTAAACTATCTGGCAATCCATCAACTTCGGCTTTATCGGTTAGTTTGAGGCTAAATGCTTTAGTAGCATCTAAAACATTATTGGAAAACTTAGTCGCAAGTTCTGCCAATTCCATTTGAATAGCATTGAAACGTTCTTTTGCTTCACCCTCCAAACCGACACCCGACAGTTCGGCATCGCGGATTGCAGCTTTAACAATTCGTTGTTGGGTAAGTTCGAGACTTTTCCAAGTGTTGCTATGAAGCGCTTTAAATGCCTTGTAGATAGGTTGGCTTTGGCTAAGTTTGTTGGAAAACTGAACTACTAAAGGTTGAACTGTTTCGTAAGCTTCGCGGAGTTCGTTGCTATTTTTTACACCCATCAGGTGACTAACCGCACCCCAAGTCCAAGTTAGACGTTCGGTGATTTTTTCGAGAGGTTCGACTAATCCCGTCCAAGTTGGTTCGACGGTAGTTTCTAGTTTTGTTAATTCGGCATCGAGTTGGTCTATTAACTCTTTGATTGCAGGTACAACATGTTCGGGTTTGATATCTGCAAACTGTGGTAAGCCAGAACCTTGGAGTAAAGGGTTATTTGCTTTTGATATGGTTGCGGTTGCTGTCATGGTTAAATGTAAGATTACAGGATTGGGTGATAAGTACCCACGCTTTTATTAACTATTCTTCTAATGTAGCTATCGCATCGATTTTTTGAATTACCAGATTCCCGAACTAAAATTAGGGTCAGGGCATAAAAATTTAAATAACACGAGATACTAAAAACAAACCCATAAAATAAGGGGGCTGAAGATGTCGCCAGAAACCGCCGCAATTGAAGCAAACCAAACATCAGAAATAGTGGAAGAAGTTGTGGACTGGCAGCCACCCATGCCACCCACCGATTTAATTTTTGATGACGGAGAACCTTTGGAAAGCAATCGCCATCGAATCGCCATGAATACCCTCATCCGGTCATTGCAGCAAGGTTGGGCTGAACGCAATGATTTCTTTACCGGGGGAAATATGTTCGTTTATTATAGTAGCATCCAAGCTCGCAACCGCGACTTTAAAGGCCCCGATTTCTTTGTCACACTCGATATTGATGGAAGTTATCCCCGTCAAGGTTGGGTAGTGTGGGAAGAAAATGGACGCTACCCCGATGTCATCGTCGAGTTACTATCTGAGACTACCGCAGAAGTTGATAAGGGAACCAAAAAGGAACTTTATGAAAAGGTTTTCCGCACGCGCAACTATTTTATTTTCGACCCATTTAATGCAAAATCTTTACAAGGATGGCATTTAGACAGTTCTTTTAAGTATCAGCCAATTCAACCTGATAGCCGAGGTTGGCTGTGGTGCGAGACTTTAGGGCTGTGGTTGGGTACAAATCATAGCACAGTGGATCGAGAACCTGCTTTGTGGCTGCGCTTTTTTGATGAAGCTGGGAATTTACTGCCTTTACCAGAAGAAGCTGCACGTCAACGTGCTGAGGCGGAAAGTCAACGTGCTGAGGCGGAAAGTCAACGTGCTGAGGCGGAAAGTCAACGTGCTGA
>CAXTCQ010000074.1:24923-31093 GCA_964242965.1 uncultured Calothrix sp.
GTCAACGTGCTGAGGCGGAAAGTCAACGTGCTGAGGCGGAAAGTCAACGTGCTGAACGTCTCGCAGCGAGATTGCGAGAATTGGGGGAGGACATGGATAATTTATAAAGCTTCACAAAATCCTAAATATATCTAAATTTATTGTAGGGTAGGCCGAAAAGCCTACCCATTTTTATGATGAGATATTTAATTAGTTCCTTTCAAAGCTGCCACTAAAATCCGCATCACTTGCTCTAAATCTTCCGGAACCCGATAGCTATTAATCCCCTGTTCAAAATGCTTTGCTACGCGGTCTAGTCTGCCAAATTGCCAGATTGTACCTGTAGAAACAACACCAATTAAAATTGGCTGTTGACCTACTGTAGTCGCTCCTTCCCACTGGTCGAGTGCCACTAATTCAGCTACTAACTGTGTAAAACCTCGTGTCAAATCTTCGTATTTGGCTTCAATCACTAATAGTTGATTCAAGGAATTTAGCCGCAGTAAATAATCTAAATTGCCCTGAAGCCAATTAGAAACCTTCAAACTATATTCAATCCGTAATTCTGCCTGGGTATAGTGGATTAACTCTGTAACCACCCGTGAAATGAGGATTTCACGTCTTGCGAGTTCGTTGGTTAATGGGACGAATGGTAATACTTCTTCGATGCGATCGCTTTCATTCTTCCAAGCGGTCTTCGCTATCAAACTGGGGCAAATTAAGTATCTTTCGAGTTAATCCATAGCCAAATTCTTGAGCAAGTTCGCTAGCTTCAAAGCCAAGTTCAAAGTATCGGCTAAAAGTATAACTTTGATTCGAGTCAATAAGTGACATAGTTAAACGGTAACAACTAAATATTCTCTTTCACCCAAGCACGAAAAGCGCGAGTTGTTGCCATTTCTCCATTCTTCTTCGCTTCTTGAATAAACCGAGGAATCTCCCTTACTGGTATGGAACCAAAAGTAGGACTAAATTCAACCTCCGAATATTTTCCGTTATTAAGTATATATATCCCCAACACAGTACCATTGAAACGCCAAAATTCGGGTACTGCGATCGCGCTATATATCTTGAATTTATCTACCTTCGGTCTAGAATACTCTACCTCTAACACTAAATCGGGTGGTGGGTCTTTTTCTAAATCAATATTTTCCTTATCTCGAACCAAAGCTTCATTTTGGATATAGTAACTACTATCTGGTTCTCCTCCCCGTTCTACGTCATCCCGCATTAAAGTTAAAGAACCACTGCGTCTAACTTCTAACCCAAATTCCTCGCATAATACCCCAACAAATACCTCGATTAAGCGATTAGAACTTTCATGCGGCATCAGCGGAGCCATAATTTCGACTGTCCCGTTATCATAAGCTAATCTTGTGTTTCTCGCGCTTCCCATTTCTGCCAACATCGCTTTAAACGTTTGCCAGCTAATGTTTTCAAGCAAAGTTCTGGTTTCTGCAAGTGGGGAAGTCGTTACCATAATCTTTCGAGATGTTTAGGCTGTTGTATTGATATAATTTCATCTTAAATGTCTTGAACCAGAAATATACTGTTTAACCCAAGCACGAAAAGTGCGAGTTGTTGCCATTTCTCCATTCTTCTTTGCTTCTTGAATAAACCGAGGAATCTCCCTTACTGGTACGGAACCAAAGGTAGGACTCAATTCAACCTCCGAATATTTCCCATTACTAAGTGTATATATCCCCAACACAGTACCATTGAAACGCCAAAATTCGGGTACTGCGATCGCGCTATATATCTTGAATTTATCTACCTTCGGTCTAGAATACTCTACCTCTAACACTAAATCGGGTGGTGGGTCTTTTTCTAAATCAATATTTTCCTTATCTCGAACCAAAGCTTCATTTTGGATATAGTAACTACTATCTGGTTCTCCTCCCCGTTCTACGTCATCCCGCATTAAAGTTAAAGAACCACTGCGTCTAACTTCTAACCCAAATTCCTCGCATAATACCCCAACAAATACCTCGATTAAGCGATTAGAACTTTCATGCGGCATCAGCGGAGCCATAATTTCGACTGTCCCGTTATCATAAGCTAATCTTGTGTTTCTCGCGCTTCCCATTTCTGCCAACATCGCTTTAAATGTTTGCCAGCTAATGTTTTCAAGCAAAGTCCTGGTTTCTGCAAGTGGGGAAGTAGCTACCATAATCTTTCTAGCCATTTAGGCTGTTGTACTAATAGTACTATCATAAATGACTGGTTCTAATGCGATGCAGCGATGACGACTTGACTTATAGACTAGGGGGTGTTTGCCCTCTTCCCCACCTCTAGGATTCCCGCGTAATATTACATTCTGTTGAAATGAAAATTGCTATTTTTGAGAAAACCACAAAGGGCAATATTGGTCTGTGAAGTTCGTAAGCTCCGCTAACGAACTTCCTAAGTTCAGCATAAAAAAACTAAATCTACAAGCTTAGGGATACTAAACTCGCTACTTTAGTATTCCACATATCATTTTACCAAATCTTAACCTAACGTTACTATGCTCTTAACCCTATACCTGCTAACTTATTACTAATTCACTTTTTGCTGCAACATTTGAACCCCCTTAATCCCGGATTTTACGGGTATTCAGGGGGATTATTTTTTATATTGGGCTAGTACAGCGGGCACGCAAGTCTATTATGAAAATAGTTCCCCATACCTATTTTCACAATGAACGGCGATTTGAATCTCCTCGATACTGTCAAATCCTTTTTACTAGCGTCCGTTGTACCCAATGCTAACGATATTGATAGTAACCCTTCAGCGTTGTTTCGCGCTTTGCAAGGTTTGGGAAATTTGGATTTACTTGCGTTGCGGGTTCCTCGAAAATGGGGTGGTAGAGAAGTTGATGAGGTAACTTTTGGTAATTTTCAGGAACTTGTTGCCCGGTATTCGGGGACTTTGGCTTTTGTGCAAACCCAGCATCAAAGTGCTGCGGGAATGTTGATTGCGAGTAGTAATGTTGATTTGCAAAGGAAATATTTACCGCGTTTGGGTAGTGGTGAGGTGCTTTTGGGTGTGGGGTTTTCGCAATTGCGTCGTGATGGTACGTTGGTTGTTGCGTCCATTGTGGAGGGTGGATATCGTTTGGATGGGGTGGTGCCTTGGGTAACGGGTTGGGGCATTTTTCATGAGTTTATTGTTGCTGCAATGTTACCGGATGGAAGTGCGGTGTTTGGGGTGATACCGTTTGGGGAAGAGAAGAATAAACCACAAAGACACGAAGAACGCGAAGGAAGAGAAGAAGAGGGTAATATTAGTTTTGGTGAGGTAGGACGGTTAGCAGCTATGTCTGCTACTAATACGGTTACTGCTAAGTTGGATTGGTTTTTACCTGATGAGAATGTTGTTTTTGTGAAACCTCCTGGTTGGATTCACGAACAGGATAAAGGTAATGTTTTGAAGTCTACTTTTTTGACAACTGGGTGTGCTTTGGCTGGTTTGGATATTATTGAGGGTGAAGCGAGAAGGAAAAATTTGCCGTTTATTTATGATGCTTGGGTGTCGCTACAAGATGAATTGGATGATTGTCGTTGTCGCATCCGTGCTGCTTTACAATCGAGTATAGATTTTCAGGGGAAGTTATATTTACGAGCTTGGGCGATTGATTTAGCTACGCGCATTGCCCATGCTGCTATTACTGTTTCGAGCGGTGCGGCGAATTATATGCATAATAACGCTCAACGTGTTTATCGGGAGGCGTTGGTATTTACTGTTACTGGGCAAACCCGCGATCTAATGGCGGCAACTTTGGAGAGGTTAACACGTTCGCGGCAGCCATTCTTTGAGTCCGTATCGCATCAAAATCATATTATTCATCTTAGTCATGTAATTGATACCGATATACCTCAGTGGCAGGGCGACCCCCATGTTAAATTTACGACTGTTGCTGAGATAGAAACGCATGGATATTTTCTACGAGAATTAGTAATCGGCGAACACAGTGCTACTCACATTAATGCCCCAATTAGTTTTGATGCGAATGGTGCGGGAATTGATGAGTTGAAGGCTCAATCTTTAATTGTACCATCTGTTGTAATTGATATTAGCGCCCAAGCTGCAACCAATCCCGATTACATTTTGACTGTTCAAGATATACTCATTTGGGAACAAAAACATGGTGAAATTACGGCGGTTAATGTGGTGCTATTGCATACAGGGTGGTCGAAAAAATGGGGCGATACTGATGCTTTTATGCTTAAAGATGACGAGGGTAATGTCCATTTTCCTGGATTCGGTAGCGATGCAACCCAATTTTTACTAGATAATCGCAAAATAGCTGGGATTGGGATTGATACGCATGGTGTTGATGGGGGACTCGATACGACTTTTGCTATTAATCGCTTGGTGTTGGAAAAACCGCGTATCGTTTTGGAAAATTTGACCAATTTGGATAAGTTACCACCACGAGGATTTAAAATTGCGATCGCTCCTCTGCTTTTACGTGGTGGTTCGGGTTCTCCTGTAGGTGTTTTGGCAATTGTTGAAACACGTAGTAATATATAATGGATGACGCATCGCTACCGGAGTTTGAAATTATGACCAATCCTTTCACATGTCGTAATTTTATCGACGGTAATTGGTTGAATACCGCAGATGCTACGATTCTCGAAAGTCGCAATCCTGCCAATAAAAATGAAATCGTTGCCACTTTCCCCCGGTCTACAAATGAAGATGTAGATAAAGCTGTTGCATCTGCCCGCAAAGCATATCAAACATGGCGAAAAGTCCCCGCACCTGCCCGCGCTGAGTATGTTTTTAAAGTTGGGGAATTACTAACTAAGTATAAAGAAGAACTCGCGCAACTCATGAGTCGGGAAATGGGTAAACCCCTTACCGAAGCACGCGGCGATGTCCAAGAAGGCATTGATTGTGCCTTTTATAGCGCCGGAGAAGGACGCAGGATGTTCGGGCAAACTACCCCTTCGGAGATGCCGAATAAGTTTGCGATGACCGTAAGAACACCGATTGGTGTTTGCGCTTTGATTACTCCGTGGAATTTTCCGATAGCTATTCCTTGTTGGAAAGCAATGCCGGCTTTGGTTTGCGGGAATACTATAATTCTCAAACCTGCTGAAGATACTCCCGGTTGTGCGACGAAGTTAATTGAGATTTTTGCCGAAGCTGGTTTTCCTGCTGGTGTGGTGAATTTGGTACATGGAATTGGTGAAGAAGTTGGAAAAGCTTTGGTTGAACATCCCGATGTGAATTTAGTTTCCTTTACAGGTTCTTCCCAAACAGGTTCCTCAGTTGGGGAAATTTGCGGACGCACTTACAAACGGGTATGTTTGGAAATGGGTGGGAAAAATGCCCAAATTGTCATGGATGATGCGGATTTGGAACTTGCGCTAGATGGTGCGGTTTGGGGTGCGTTTGGGACAACTGGGCAAAGATGTACGGCGACGAGTCGTCTGATTTTACACCGCGATATTAAGGAAAAGTTTACTCAGATGTTGCAAGAGCGTACCAGTAAGTTAATACTGGGTGCTGGTTATGACTCTAAAACCGAAATCGGACCGATTATTAATGAAAGTCAGTTAAAACGGGTTTGTAAATATATGGATATTGCCCGTGCGGAAGGTGCAACTATATTAATAGGTGGTGAAATTGCTTGCGAGGGTTCGTTGAAAGACGGCTATTTTTTCCAACCGACCATCCTTGATGATGTTACTCCCGAAATGCGAGTTGCCAAGGAAGAAATTTTTGGTCCCGTAGTAGCTTTGATTGAGGTGGATTCGTTTGAGAATGCGATCGCAATTCTCAACGATACTAATTATGGGCTTTCGTCTTCAATTTATACCCGCGATATAAATCGGGCTTTTGTTGCTATGCGCGACATTGAAGCGGGGATAACTTATATTAATGGTCCCACGATTGGTGCAGAAGTACACCTTCCTTTTGGTGGTATCAAGCAAACAGGAAATGGACATCGAGAAGCTGGAAGTGCTGCGATTGATACTTTTACCGAATGGAAAACGGTTTATGTGGATTTTTCGGGAAGTTTGCAACGAGCGCAGATTGATAATAGAGAATAAGGAATTATTGATCCCTGTCATGCTGAGGAACGAAGCATCTCGAACTGCAACGCAAACCAGAGATTCTTCCTGCGTCAGAATGACTTAGCACAAAGCACAAAAAACTAAACCTGTCATGCTGAGGAACGAAGCATCTCAAACTACAAC
>CAXTCQ010000075.1:0-31023 GCA_964242965.1 uncultured Calothrix sp.
CGACTACTTCGACTACTTCGACTACTTCGACTACTTCGACTACTTCGACTACTTCCACTGTTGCGTCATTGCAATCGGGTCTTGTTTCAACTTCAATATCGACTGATATTGGTGCGTGATAATCTAACTTATCACCCAATATTGCTGACAAATGTGGTGGCAATTCACCGACTAACACGAATACACCAGACAACCATGCTTCACGAAATGCAACTGATTCCCTTACAAACGATTGTGCGCTCATCCCTTCGACATCCATTGCTTGTTGAATTGCTATCCCCGTAAATTGGTCATCTTCCTTGATCGGTGGGATGACACAACTTCTCGACCCATCCCTTTGGGTACGCCATATACTTGGTTCCGATGGTTTGGCTACTCGTGGGGTACGACATGCATCGATTAAATTCTCGACAAATTGTTGTGTTATATGCCCGATGCTATTCTTGATTCCTTGCACTACCGAAGCGAACTTTTTGGTCGATGTGATTTTGAACAATGTGCGTGGTTCGATGCGCGTTAACTTGTTTATTTCTACATCCGCAAAGGCTCTAGCTATTTTTAGATAGCTACTCAATATCTTTTTACTCCACCCAAACGTTTGAATCATTTTGCTAAACTCAGCTTTGGGTAAGTATTCTTTATCAGTCAACAATGCTTTCGCTAACTCGATTATTCCAAGCGTTGATGAATCAAGTGTATCAATTTTATCTATCGATACGGCTGTATAGGTTGTGGTAGTCATGATAACCTGGTAGATGTTTTAAATAAGCTTTTGTAGTTGGTCGCACATGTGTAGCCAACTACATTTATTAAATAATCTTTGTGTCTCAAACCAAAAATAATGTTACAAAATTTAATAGCATTTGTTTTGGGTGTCGATTGTCTGGGTTTAGAATGGATGGATATTATGTAGTGTTTGGTGTTTGTGTATGAATGCGAAAGGAGCGGTGCGCTGGAATTTGAAGGCGATAATGGATAGATGCCAAATAGGGACAGTGCAACTAGCGGAATTTATGAACGTGGTTCCGGGAACTGTCAGCGCATGGCGTAAAGCTGAGTTTTTGCCTGAAATCAATGAGAAGCGTTACATACAGATATATAATGCAATAAATGAATTATGCGATATCAATGGCACTCCCAATCGCAAAATTAAGCCAGGAGATTTAGTCGAGTTTTGCGTGGATGAAGTGCGAGATTTTGGGTTGCTAGATTATCAGTATGCTTCGGGCAATGTAAGCAAAAAAAAGAAATCGAGTCAGGGAAAGAATGACGATACCAATAGTAAAAGCAGTATTGCTGCTTAGTTATGCTTAATATTAGATGAATTTTATATAATTGTTTATTCTCTTAAGAAACACAGGGGAAAGGCAAAAGGGGAAAGGGAAAAGGAATAAATTTGTGTTTCTTCCATTCGTTGGGTCGCGTTCGTCGCACCCCTTGGGCGCTCATATCTTATTGAACGGACGTAAAGTAGGTTGTCGGTGATAGTCCATTCATCTTTTTATAAACCATCTCTAACCTGTTGATGGAAAACATCTCTAGCCATTGTGGATGCTTTTTATAATGTTTTAATTTTATTTTAGGGCAATTTCTAAATTTATCAGCGATTGCCCTCGTGGGGAAAAGTTATTTCTTCTCCCTTTCCCCCATCTTTTTCATAAATTTTCAGGATTCTTGCCCTCAGCTTCCAAATACTCAAAATTAGGATAGTCAAAAATGGGGGACTGACTGGATAAACCCGCAGAAGCTAAATTATCTCTCATTTCACCTGTAAAACCAGCTACTAAACGATTATATTTGCGAAGAACTGTAACTAATTCTTCAACATCCCTGTTTTCCCAATACCCACCTTCATCGGTAATTTCGCAGTTGATTCCTAATTTGCAAGCTGCATCGAGTAATTTTACAATCGTCAAATGACACTTGAGAAAGTTTTCTAAATCTCCATATTCGGGATTGCTAGCATATTGGGTTTTACAAAAACTCGACCAAGACCAATCATTGATATCTTTGACTTCTGAATATGTAGCCAAACCAAATATTGCGACTTCCGAACCCTGACCGGGAACAGTATCAAAACTAATAATATAAGTAGCATTTTCCGAAGAATAGGTATCGTCATCAACTTCAGTTATCTTGGATGCGATAATTTTAAGAAAACCATAAGGGTCATCGGCATTTTCGTTTCTGAAATCGTCTTCTTTAAGTTCAACTAATTCATCAATAATGGCAAAGGGAAGTTTGAGGGCTATATTACGCAAAGCGATGATTTTTTCTCTTGCCTCGGCAATAGTTGCATTTTTTAAACTAAATTGATAGTGAATTGTTAATCCCATAGTCAAAGTTGAATATTTGGAGTTAATTTTGGATTAGGACATTCACTAATATATTTTATGTTTAATGATTCCGCAAACCCTGCTTGCGTAAAAGTGTATCTAACCAAATTGCATCGTCTCCTTTTAACTGCGGTACGGGTTCTTGGTTATAATCGATTGAGAGATGAAATCGGGCACGATTGTAAATTTTATTTAACAAAGACTGCAAATCTAAAATTGGTTCAGTATCTCCTCAATATTTAGTTTAGTTAGGTAAATAAGTTAAAGGGTGAGTCAAAAATATAAACTCACCCTTTTTTATGCCTTGATATATCTATCTTGTAAATAACTACTACGAAATCTAGTACTTTTTAAAAACATAAGGCTAATCAAAAATGAATCAAGCACTTATGATGGTTTTCTGCGATCGCGCAGGTTGACTTGCCGCTTTCAATCCTTTGTAGTACAGTTGTAATATTGTCAACAAGTGCGAAAAAAATCAAAAAAAAATAGGGATACGGCAGTATCTAGCTTTGAAATTAGCATTTTATTAGCTGTGGCAACCCAACTACACCGGAACCTTTGAATTCGCCAACAGTATCCTTTAAGAAGTCGGGGATCTAGTTTTCTCGAAAAGCTCAAAATTAATGACATGGAGCATTAGTGGTGTGTGTCCGACGTTCTGAGGGGTTCAGAGAATCCGGGTAACTTCTACGAAACCCGGATTCTAGCCTTATAGAATGGTCAATCAACCCAGCAAAATTAATGACATGGAGCATTAGTGGTTCATGTCATTAATTTTGATGGGTTAAAAGAATCCGCGTAATTTTACGAAACCCGGATTCTATCCCTTTCGATCGGGTCAAAATTAAATTTCAAACCTTAAAAAAGTCTCACAAATAACATTATTGCTTCTGCTAATTAAGTTTTAATTGGTTTGACAGCAATTACTCAGCGGAAAAGCAAATCAACTGCTGCTGAGATTAATTGTAATTAATGAGCAAACCATGAAAGTACAACCACGCTCAATTTATAATCTACTGCTGGAGTCAAGTCAAACAAATACATTAGTACAAGAGATTATTATTGGGCTAACCTGGACATACTGCCAAGCAGACGGAATCGGGTTGTGTATGAGTCCAGGTCAACCGACTCGTACCTTACCCTGGTCGGGAACATTAGCAAATATGACGATTGCTGATTTAGCACCCTGGCTGGAATCCTGGGATAGCTATCAAGCTACCGTCGCTATGGCAGCAATTAACGCCGTTATTAACTCAAAATCGCCGCTTCTTTCTTCTTCAGTACCACTTTCACCAAACAATTCTGCAAATCTTGCTGTCTTTGAGCATTTTCTACCGTTAATTCGAGGAAAACGAGTAGTTGTAATTGGACGCTATCCGGGATTAGCTAAGTACGAACAAGAAATAGATTTGACAGTACTCGAACGTCAACCAACTGCCCAAGACCTACCTGATACCGCTTGCGAGTATCTTCTGCCCGAAGCAGATTGGGTATTTCTCACAGCTACCTCAATTGTTAATAAAACGTTTCCACGTTTAGTTGAGCTGTCACAAAATGCAGAGTTAGTGTTGATGGGACCGACTTTACCGTGGCTACCCGATTTAGCGGATATGGGAATCGATTATTTGGCAGGAGTTGCTGTTACAAATCCTCTTGCTTTACGGCAGACGATTGCGGAGGGAGGAGGTACTAGAATTTTTGATGCAGGAGTTCAATATCGCGTCCTGAAATTATAACTTAAGACCGCAAACCCAAAATTTAAACTTATCGGGGTAAGGAATTAAATTCTTCTCAAATCGTAGACCTGCTAAAATTTCCGTATATCCAGGGGTATTTTATCTTGTTGTTTGACTCGTGTAGGTTAAAACTGTCAATAAATAAAATTCTCCATGCTTGTACTGAGAGGATTATATACATATATCTCTCAAGCCATGAGCTTATGTAAAAATATGGACAATCTTAATAAGTATGTATCCTCAAATGCTGCAAAATCTCATCTGTCGCATTCAGTAAGTGCGTTGAATTAAATATAAAACCACCGTAGGGTGTGTTACGCCGTTCGCTTTTAGTGTTCCCGAAGGGTAGGCTAACGCACCGTCAATAATTGATGGTGCGTTAAACTTCGTTATAAAAGCACCACTAACTATCTTATAATTATTTGCACCTAGCTACTTATTTAGCGAAGAAACCCAATTTCTCCCGCTAAGAAAGTAACCTTTGAACATCAACTTGAATTTGCCCAACTTGAATTAAGCCACTATAAAAGGTTTGCTCAGAAGTATAAATACCATTAACAGGATTACTATAGTGAATAACCTTGGAGCTTTTTAGGTCTATGACAATATAATCAGCAATACCCGCCTCAGCATACACGTCGCGCTTAACACTAGTATCTTTTACCTGCGTACTAAAAGAATATTCCACAACTAAGCAGATATCTTCAGGGGTTGGATGCTGCTGGCTGTAATCTTGCTCGCGTGCGATTGCAATATCCGGTTCTGGTTCCGAATTAGATAGCGTAATTGGTTTACCCTGCCTTGCCCACCACCCTTGACCAAATAACTTTTCTAGATAGCGTGCGGATGTTTCGCAGCGATGGGCATGTTCTGGGCCCTCTGGAGCCATATCTATAATCTCTCCCCGGATAAGTTCGCAGCGATGCTCTGCTAAAACGCCAGTTGCAACAATGCGGTGATATTCATCAACAGTCCAACGATGGGGCAACACAGTAGTCATTATACACCTAATCCAGTGGTCTTTGATATCTCCAAGATACTAGATTGACAGCGAATGCTAAACCGAAAATTTTGATACCAATCGATTTTGTAGAGACGCGTTCGCGTAATGTCTTAATTTCGCGTCTCTACACTGCATATTCGGCTAATCGAGGGTTCTTGCTCCCGTGCTGCATCCGTAAAAGTTGTCGGAGATACAAGTACGAGCAACTTTTAGAAAATAACTGTTACAATCCCGCTCGTTCTTGAGCTTTTTTGAGATTATCTTTAGCTGTAATAAAACTGTCATCCACAGAAATTGCAAGCTCAAATTCTTTAATTGCTGCTTCTAATTTGCCTTGTTTCTGTAAGGCTAAACCTAGACCATTATGTGCGATCGCATAAGAGTTCGTAATTACCCAATCAGTATCTCCCACTCTTGTAGTTATTTGCTCATCAGGGAGAGTTAAGGCTTGACGATAAGCAGCGATTGGCAAAGATAACGGTTTTCTGACAGCTTCCGAAATTCTCGACCTAAAATTAAACGCAGATTTAGTCGTCCTCAGTGCTTGCGACACTGGTAGGGGAAAAATTACCGGGGATGGTGTTATTGGATTATCGCGTTCTTTAATTACTGCGGGTACTCCTAGTGTTATTGTGTCGCTGTGGTCTGTCCCCGACGCACCTACCGCCCACTTAATGAGTGAATTTTATACAAACATGTTGCCAAATAAACTCAGTAAAGCCCAAGCATTGCGTCAAGCAATGCTCAAGGTTAAGAACAAATATCCCAATGAACCGAAGAAGTGGGCTGCATTTACATTGATTGGCGAATCGGAGTAGGCTATATATTAATACTATTTGTTTAGTTTACGTATTTATCGTTAGTTTTGTAGTTTTGTAGGTTGGGTGGAGCGAAGCGGAACCCAACGTTTCCAAGAATATTGATTTCGCTACGTCTTAAATGTTACGTAATAAACATCCCTGGAAAAGATGTAGAGACGCTTGGGTATCGCGTCTCTCTAAAGGATTTTGAGTAATGCATAGTTAGTTTTCGTCAAAGGCTTTAATGTCGGGTAACGCTTACGCTACAACGCTACCTGCTATAACGCGCTTAACCCGCGCTTCCTAGTTAGGCTCCCCAACTTACACCTCCCCTGACTGCACAGGCAAGATGTCTTTGCTACGTGAATTTTTGCATAAGTTCTCTTGCATTAGAAATATTAGATCAGGAAAGGCATAACAATATTAAATAAATAATTTAAAAAATCCCATGCTGCAACAAATCATAAAAAATCAATACGTGATTCTGCACAAACTTGGCGGTGGCGGTTTTGGCGATACATACTTGACCGAAGATACACATAAACCTTCGCGTCCCTATTGCGTGGTTAAGGAACTTCGACCAATCGCACATAATCCTCAAATGTATCACTTGGTACAAGGCATGTTCCAGCGCGAAGCGGTAATGTTGGAAAACTTGGGGAATAGTAATAATCGCATTCCCAAGTTATATGCCTACTTTTCCGACCAAGGTAAATTCTACCTTGTTCAAGAATATATCCAAGGTAAAACCTTAACTCAAATGGTGGAAACAGCAGGAACTGTTAGCGAGACAATTGTCAAGGAAATTCTCAAAAATCTGCTGTATGTTCTCAACTTTGTCCACAGCCAAGGAATTATTGGCACATTTAATACTAATGTTTCCGTACCACCAGAAATTCGAGGTTGGAATTGGGGGGCTTTTTTGTTACCAGGATTGTGGATTTTTTCAAACCATGTTTGGATTGGGTTATTATGTATGATACCTGTCCTTGGTCTGCCGATACAATTTCTTTTGGGTGCAAGGGGTAATGTGTGGGCTTGGAAAAGTCGTCAGTGGCAGAGTTTACAGGATTTTAAATCTCATCAGAGGGCTTGGGCGATCGCAGGTGGCAGTGTCTGGGGTAGTTTAATTGGTTTGTTTGTACTGGCTGCAATGGTAACACCACCAGAAGACTCATCTACAACACCTACATTAGATACATCTATTACGACAACACCGACATCAGAACCATTTACTACGACACCACTACCATCGCTTCCACCTGCTACAACTGCTAAAACCCAGGAAGTTGTAATTGGTAATTTGCAAAGTTACACCGACAAGAACAATTTATTTTCGATTGATATTCCCGAAGGATGGACGCTTACAGATAAAAGTCAACCAGGACAAACAATTGTATATTGGCAAGATACAACCGGCAATGCATTAGCTCAAATTAATGTTTTTGCTGCTAATGGCACTCGAACAAAACAAGAAATGGTAGAAATACTTGAAGCTTTTCTGAATAAGGTCGTAACTGCTAATACTAACTTTTCAAAGTCAAAGCCTGTTTTCCTCGCTGATGGAACCATCAGAATTACTTGGAGTAACGAAGTTTTAATAAAAGGAGAAAAGATTAGAATGACAGGTAATAGTTATGTTGAGCAACACGGTGACAAGCTTGCTCTTTACACTATTGTCGTACCCAGCGAACAATACGCTAAATTACTACCATCGATACAGCAAATTAATGCCAGCTACAAAATAAATGCTTCAGCCCCATTACCTAGATAGGAAATTCATTATTCTAATTCTAAGTGCCTGTGCAAAATTAATTATATATTCCTGAATTCTGAATTCTGGATTCAGTATTCTGTATTCTGTAAAGTAAACAGTAAAAAAGATATATAAATAATTTTGCGTACCTACTTAGTTAGGTTATTTCGAGGACTTTACTGCAAGAATCGAGTCGAGTCATACCCGGAAATTTAAAATTACGTATTGGTTTAGACCTTTCATTAGTAGGGGATGCAAGCACGGCACAAACTGCACTTTCTAAAATAAATCGTATCGAACCTGTACCCGCACAACGAGGAAATCCAACCTATTCTGGTGATGTGCAATATATTTTAAGTCGGATGACAACAAATTACCGTACCTTGTTACAACAAGGGATAGACAATTTACCAGCAGTAGGAAGTATCGGTTTATTTACCGAAGGATTAGAACTGGTATCAGAATCTTTTGGTAAACCACAGGAAACTATAACAAATTGGTGATTTACTTGATGATTTGAGTACCGAACGTGGTGCTATCAATATAGAAGCAAGGGAAGTAAAAGCGGCTGATATTGCTACTTTATCAATTAGTTTTGATGTGGGTTAAAAGACCAAACAAAAGAACCCGGACTAAAGGCAAAGCTTCGGCGATTACGGTACAAACATACCTTATTGCCTCAAAAAAACGATACGTCTCAAGCTAAGTTTCTCTAAGAGCAAGATATATTTTCGCATTAATTATTGCCTGCCCTATGTATATAAACTAGGACAGGCAAGATGCCTATTCTACAATGTTATTGAATATTCTGCCATCGTTGCCAACTTGCTAAATTTAGTAAGCACCTGTCTTTTGCATAACAACTTTTACAGTTAAGAGCAAAATTTTCAAATCCATCAAGAGCGACCAATTCTCAATGTAGTCGATATCCAATTTCACTCCATCTTCAAAGTTGTCAATATCAGAACGACCGGAAACTTGCCATAATCCAGTAATACCTGGGAGAACTTCTTGTCGGATAAAGTGCTTTGTATTGAACCTCTCTACATCTCTTGCAGGAAGAGGACGCGGGCCAACCAAACTCATCTCTCCAAGTAAAACATTAAACAGTTGTGGTAATTCGTCCAAACTGTAAAGACGGAGAAATTTACCTATTTTTGTAACGCGGGGGTCATCTTTCATTTTGAACAATACCCCATCCTTTATTTCATTCTTTGCTTCTAGCGATGCTTGCAACTTTTCCGCATTAGTAACCATAGTCCGGAATTTCCAAATTTTAAAATTCTGACTATGCAGACCCATTCGAGTTTGCTTAAAGAATATAGGTCCGGGAGAGTCTAACTTAATTAGTACGGCTATTGCTAAAAGGACAGGAGATAGCAGTAGTAACAGTATGGTCGAACAACAAATATCAAAACACCGCTTCACCCAAAAATCACTACCCGCAAGGATTGGTGCTGGGATTGTCATACAAGGGAGTTCACCAATCATCCCAAATTCTGATTTGGGGAAACTAACTTCACTCTTAGTTGGCAATATTCGTAGGGTAATACCGGCAGTGTGGAAATTCCAGCAAACGTATAGACGATTCTTGATTGCATTCCAAGAAACAAAAGCTTCTTCTATACCCTGTTCGCGTAGAGATTTTAAAGTTTCCTGTCGGTTAATTAAATCCAAGCATTCAGAGGTGGAAATTCCTTGTATAGCATAGCAATTCTCCTTTTTTATTAACTTGATATGTCTTTCTTTGTCTTCAGAATCAGTAATCAGAAAAACTGAATGACGAATGACTCCTTGATTGCGAAGTAATTTAGTCGCAGTATCGCCGATAAAGCGAGCAATACAGGTAAATGTTACAGATAGTATCCAGAAAATCAGAAAAGTAGAGCGCGAGACATAGCTATCTGGTTCGTAGAGAAAAGCAATCAGCAAAAGGAAAATATCGGACAGCGTGACTGTTTGGATTAAACCAAAATAATTACGACGATTTATACCTGGTTTATACAAACCTTTGGCTGTTATCATACCAATTTCAATCGTCAAAACTAGCAATAGAAAAGATGCTTTTTGCGTCCAAGGAGATGGTAATGGAGTTCCATAAAATACTGCTAGCTTCCATGCTAAAGTCAAAGAAATGACATCTAGCAAAATAAGTGTTAGTACTCGCAGTAATTTTATAGTTAATCCTCGCTGTATCCTTGCATTTTTAGCTGACCTTAAATCTGGTTTAAAAGTTTCAGCAACCGCTAAATATCTGGAAGACATGATTTTTTTGACCCCAAAGGAATGCTGTTAGTTAGATAATTACAGGTGTTACAAAATTACAACCTGTAAAGGACGATTTATAAATTAATATTGCGACGATGGTCGAGAACGCTTTGCAAACAATTTTTTCAACCGTTGGTGCAGGATTCGATAGAAAAACAGGGGATTGCCAACTACATAACGTTCCCATAAACGTGTCGGTTCTACGAACAATCGCGTTACCCATTCAAGTCCATTGTTGGTCATCCAACGCGGACCTCTATATACATTGCCAGTATAAAAATCAAGGCACGCACCTAGAGGTAGGAATACTTTCGCCTCTACTTGGTCGAAATTATTTGCAATCCACCGTTCCTGCAACGGCATACCAAAGCCGATGTATAAAATATCTGGCTTAAATTGATTGATTTGTTCGATGACATATTCGTTTTCCTCACCAGTCTTACGAAAATGTCCGTGATGACCTGCCACTCTTAAATTTGGTGCTATGGTTTGCAATTTAACAATTGCTTCATCGACTACACCGGGTTTACCTGCAAGTAAGAATAAAGAAACTTGATTGCGATCGCAACTCTTAGCCAAGTCCTCGATATAGTCTGGGCAAGTCATGCGATGTTTTGACTTCACGCAATTACCACAAAGTTTTGCTCCTAATAAAACACCAAATCCATCACAGAATACTAAATCGGATTTGTTGAGGAAATCTTTGTACCAAGGCAGTTCGCAGGCAAAGTTCATTGCTCGAACATTTACGTGAGCTATAGTTGTCTTCTTGTCAAGCTTTGCGGCTTTGACAACATACTCGATTAGTTCTTGGACTTTTAACTTATGAAATCTAGTTCCAAGTAAGACAACCTCTTCAAATTGTTTCATTCCTATCTTTGCTGTATCCATATTTGCTCCGTAAGTTGTTTGGATTTGGAATATGAAAACTAAATATATAGTTCGCTACAGTTTTTGCGATGCAGTCAGATGTAGTGCAGATACAAGGGGGGGCACAAGTTTTGCCCGTGCCCCTAGTGTGTAAATATGATTTAGATCCCCCCAACCCCCCTTAAAAAGGGGAGCTGTTTCATTCTTGGAAGGAAATTAAATTGAGTTTGAACTTGCTACGAAATTACACATAACTTATTCTCTTCCTTTGTGTTCTTTGTGACCTTAGTGGTTTATTTCTTTAACGAACCACAAAGAACACAAAGAACACAAAGGGCAATAGCAATTTTCCTTTTTAGAATGAAACAGCCCTGCCTTAAAAAGGGGGGCTAATAGCCGTATAAAGTCCCCCTTAAAAAGGGGGATTTAGGGGGATCTCTTTTGTACAAATGTCTATCCGAGAAAAGCTATACACCAACAGCATTACAAAAGTGAGCTTCATACTTAAATCGGGCTACTTGATTAGCACGCGCATTTGTAAACGCAGATTGAGATTCAAATATCTCAAATACGCTGTCGAGTTGAGTAAGTTCAAAAATGATTCTGACTCTAGGTGAAACAGAGCAAAGGCATAAACGCCGACCCTGACGGTGAGCTATCTTCAAACCATACACTAACGTTATCAATCCAGCGCTGTCTAAAGACTGTACTTGCTCAAAATCTATCAACAAGATAAGACCATCATCTTGCGATAGTGCGCTTATCAATTCTCGTTCAAACTCCAATCCACTCGTAGCATTGAGCGAACCTTGGGGTCGTAATACAATCATTTTTTCACTGCAATTAGTAATCAAGCTGCGCCTCCTTTACTAGGTTTAATAACTTTTGCGGGTACTCCAACAGCTATAGAATAGGGAGGAATATTTTTAGTAACAACAGCCCCGGCTCCAATTACACTTCCTTTACCAATAGTTACCCCATCTAAAATTCTGACCCCACTGCCTATCCAACAATCATCCTGAATTTCAATTCCTTCACGACTTAATCCATATTCTCTATGGTTATTAGCATAGATACCTGAAAGCGATGCGATTTGGCAATTACTACCAATTTTGATATGACCGGGACCAGCCATACAGACATAAGCTCCTAAGAAAGAATAACGACCAATTTCAATTAGGCAATCAGAACCTGCTGTTCGGATATCAACACCACGGTCAAGGCAAGTGCCGTTACCAATACTTATGCAGCTATTTGACGCTCTAATTTCTAAACGTACATCCCGAAGGATTTTTACATCATCACCAATTTCAATCGAACTAGCTCCTAATAATTCAACCCCTGTGTGTAAAGAAACTCTCCGCCCCATAGGAGCTAATATTAAACGGTAAGCGAACTGTCGCAGCAAAGTACCAAGCGGATCAGGAATCCATCCGATTAGATTGATTAAAGAAAGCTCTACGATACGTGATTCAATAGTTGATGACCGAGCAGATAAACCCTGAGAACTGTTAAGTTCTTTGACTGTCATAGCTTTGTATTTTAAGCAGAAAGCTAAGATTTTTCTAAAAATGAGGCAACATTTATAGCAAAGAAAATGAATTCTAATTTACACTACTAAATGTAGAAATGAATTTTTCTAGCAAAGCTTGAGTATAGTTACTTTGATTGAATTGTTTAAGTACCATTTCATAACCTCGTTGAGCCTGTTTTTCAGCATTTTGGGGGTCGTTTAAGAGTTTTACAATTGCTTGCTTTAACCCGATAGAGTCATGGAGATGAACACCAGTAACAGCGCCCGATTCGATTAAGTCACTAATAATTCCTGGCGAACGGGTGATGATTACAGGTCGCCGACAAGCCATTGCTTCAAACATAGTTGTGAGTCCTGCTTGATAATTGTTCTTAAAAAGGCTGATGGCAACCACATCTGAATCGCGGTAAAGTTGCACTAGCTCACACCAATCGTAAAAGCGACACAACATATTACTTGGCATCACTTTGGGGAACGTTTTTCTTAATGCATATGCATTGGGTGAAAAGGCGCAAACCCTAACATCAATATCTAAATCTTTAGTGGCATCAGCAAGAGTTCGATAGTCGCGTTTTTCTAAACCCCCACTTCCAACTACGGGACGCAACTTTTCGTATGAAGGAAGTCCTGGCGTAAAAAAAGATACGTCTATTGGTAGTGACGAAAATAGATAGACGCGGTTTTCAGGCAACCCCAGGTAGTAGCGAATAAATTCAGCTTGAGACGGGATGGTGGTAACAAATAAATCAATCCGGTTTGCTAGGTCAAACTGCTTCAACGCTAGGCGCGATCGCAGTCGGTTGCTATTGTGGATATAGACAATAATTTGGGGTCGTTTGTGCTTTTTAGCACAGGCCGCAATTGGAAAGCCGATATGTTCGCCACAGCAGTATATAACATCATCCTCCTGAAGTTCGTTTTGCAACTGACGTGCTAAAGCCCAGTTTTCAGGACTACCTATAATATTTGCACGCATTTTATCTATAGGTAAAACTTTATCTTCCTGTGGTTGATAAACTTTTGCTCCCAAAATTTGACTCATTTCCCACACTGCATGAGAGGGGCAAAGTCCTGCTTGAGTATTCCTTTGCGTAGCTTCTAAATCGCAGGCTGGGCTGATAGCTATGTGGTATTTCAAACTTTTCTCCTTATTTATAAATATGTTGGAACATCTACAACTGTTGGGAGTATTATTTTAATTAAAAACCGTATTTAAAAATTAGCCGTTACCAAACTTGGTATTAGTTACTTCTTATTTTCAAGTACAGCCAACACTAATAGGGTACAAACTAGTTAGCTGAGATTTTGATGATTGAGATTCCAATTTTTTCGGATTAGAATCTATTATTTCTTGATTGCTATTTTTAACGAATTCTTTCAACATAGTAATCGCTTGTCTGTACAAATCCAGATTGATGCTAGTAATGTGGAAGGAACGCGGATAAGTTGAATTTGCCGACGAGTCATAGCGACGATGTAATCAGCTAAATCTAAAATTCGTCACCTTACCATTAGCGATCGCCAACCCAAATAAGTTTATCGTTGCCCCCGAACCTATCTCAAACACCCGCGAGGCATTATTGCCGCTGATTGTAACTAGTTGCCTACCTGTAACAAAGTCAATTGGGGCAGTAATATTGAGGCTGTGGGTAATATTTAATTCTCCCAAGCTCAGGGTAATCGTTTGCCCACTCGCAAACAGCGATGAATCAAAGACAATCGAATCCTCGTCAGCACTAGTATTGGCAAAGTTGATAGCTTCACGTAGAGTCGTGACACCATCATTCGAGTCCACCACATCGGCTGTACTGTTAACGGATATGATGGAAGCACGCCCAAAGCCACTACGTTGCGGGTCGGTAAGCGTGCCGGAATTTAAATTAGGTATTAAAATTTGAGAGCTTTGAAGATTATCTAAAATATTAGAAGATGAGTTATTCATTTTTATAATCACCTATAGTAATTGTTGAATCGGCAACCCAAAGCCCAAATAAATGCGGAGTAATAAAAATAACGTAAGTATTCCGACAAAAAGCGCTGTAGCTTGGATATCTTGAGTAAAACAAGTTAGTTTTTCTTGCCACAGTCCGTAAAGATTGACTATGTACAAAGGCAAATCGCTAAATGCAATGACGATAATTGCCCCTAGTAAGCCAAAACTGTGATGTGCGAGAGGTACACCAAATACAATTACCCCAAATCGCGCAAAATTACTTAATGCCGAGTATAAAGGTTTGCCAATTCCTAACAGAGCCGGACTAATAGTATAAAATAACAGCGAAAACCAGATGCCACAGCATAGAATTGGCATCATCCAGCAAGCTGCTGCGTATCTTTGGTCATATAAGACACCAACGACCAAATCGCCAACGGTAGTTAGGCTTGCTAATGCGATCGCAAACCCGATTAACATCAGCTTTCGTTGGTGAAGAATTTTCGCTCGCAAATTAGCCCTTGGTAGGTCGGCTTTTTGCGAGACTGCGGGGAAAATAACTCTCTGGCTAAGTTGTCTAATAATTTCTCTGGGAATGCTAGCTAGGGTATAAGCAACTGTGTAGATACCTAACATTTCAAATGACAGCAACTTACCTAAAACTAGCCGATCAGCTTGTTCGGCAGCAAACATGAGTGCAGATGCAACAAAAATCCACCTACCAAAGCTAAGTATTTCTTTGACAGCATCTTTGTCCCATGCAAAGCGGTTTGTATATTTTGGTATTAACCAATAGCTGCTTACTAACTTATATATTGCTCCTACCACCGATCCAATCGCTAAAGCCCAAATATTTGGATAGAACCAAACGAAGACAATTAAAGTTGAGAAAAAACTCGCTTGTAATATTAGTTCGTACAGCGAAAGTCTACCTAGTTCCAATCGACGTTGGAGAGTGTGCGTACTGGTGGAGCTAAATCCGTCAATAACTGAGTACAGTACAGTAACAGGAATTAGCCACAGCAGGCGTTGATCGTTATAGAAATTAGCTGCTGGAAAGGTAATAAGTAAGCAAAGAAGCCAAATTACTACACCACGAATTACTTGGAGAGTCCAAATAGTATTAAGGAATTCTGGGTCATCACCACGTTTACTATTAACTATATTTTGACCAACACCTATATCTGAAAGCAGTTCTAAACCAACTCTAAGGGTACTGACTAAAGCCATGAGTCCAAAAAACTCTGGTTGGAGCAGTCTTGTCAAAATTAGATTATTAACAAATCGCAGTACTTGAATACCACCGAAACCAGCAATCGTCCAGATTGCTCCACGCATAGCAAGCTTTTTTAGGGATGTCATAGCAAAAATTATAGGGGTGGGTAATGCAGCATTTACAGTGTTGTCAACGCGCTTCCACAAGCTTGACCTTTTGGCTCAAATTTATAGATGGTTTTTCTACTAGTTGCCACATAATCGCCGCAAAGCCAACACTAGCAAGGGTTGCTAGTAATACGCAAAATGCTTCGCTCCAAGCATTACGGTTAAGTAGCTTAGACCCCAGAAAAAATACTGCTCCATAAACGGGAATATGGGTTAAATACAGACTGTAAGAAATATGACCGAGAAATTGCAGCGATCGCTCTTTTAACGATTGCATACAATCGGCTCGTCCAACTTCAAGGAGCAATATGGCAACAATTACGCAGGCAACTACAAAAGTCGTTGATTTTAGCGTTCCAGCAGTTAATAAGAGCGCAGAATAGAAGTAAAAGTACATAGGGTTTAATTTATCGCGCCACGACCAATAAGCAAAAACTCCTAGCAAAAATGCGTACCATAACGGTAAAAAGAAGAACGCTCGACGACTATCTACAAACATACCCATAGGAAACAGAGCGGCAATAATAGCAGCACTTCCAAACACAACTGCTCGGCTATAGGACAGATTCCACGAGTATTTTAGCCACTGTGCTAGTCCTAATAACGCGCAGAAGATGATATAGAATTGTATTTCTAAACATAATGTCCAGTAAACATCATTGATATGTTCGACTCGAAAAATGTCTTGTAAATAAAACAGATGTAGAAACAACCTCTCAAAAGATAAAGCCTCCTTTGCAGGTGCAAACGCATCACCTTTGATATAGGAAGATGCGATAGCAAAACCTAGAGTTATGACAATAGAAATGTAATAAGCAGGAGTGAGTCGGATAAAACGACGCAGACAGAAGCGTTTAAAATAAGCTAAGTCAATATGAGCCTCACGTAGCGAGTGTGCAATCACAAAACCACTAAGAACAAAGAAGATGGGTACACCAAAGCCACCGCAGTTGAAGACGATATTTACAACCCATTGGGGCAAGACGCTAGTTAATTGAACAAGACGACCATCTAGGGGAGCATGGAATAAAATTACCCATAAGACTGCTATGCCACGTAGTGCATCGAGAAAATAAAAATGGACTTTAGATTTAGTATTTGCAGTTATCGATGGGATTGTGAGATTCATTTCTTTCTATCAACGCATTGGTAGATAAATTTTGATTCATAGTAGTGCAACCCTTTTAATTTTTAAGAAGGTTTGGAAAACTTGTAGCTAATTGAAACTTCCTTAATCTCTCCTCTGTGTACTCTGTGTCTCTGTGGTATTTACTTCTTTTCCTTAAAATTAATGAAACGAACCATTAGTATTTTGCCAATCCAAAAATACTGGGTAAAATAATGACCTTATTAGACGCAGAGGGCACAGAGGAAGAGGAACAGAGAGCTTATTTAAATTTATTTGACTCCGCAAAGTTGCTTTGGCAGAGTACTAGAACGAGTCGGTTCTACTTTTCCTTGCAAGGCATTTGTCATGACACGATGCAGTCGTGCAACTTCATGATAAATGTTAAAGTCTTTCTCAACTTTGTCCCTCCCCGCTGTGCCAAATGTGGTGCGAAGTTTACAATCATTCAGTAATTTATCGATACGCTCTAATAATAAAACAGCATCTCCAGGTGGAACAAGGTAGCCGTTTACACCATCTTCTACCAACTCGCTAACGCCTGCAATTTGGGTAGCTACCACAGGTAGACCAGCCGCCATTGCTTCCATCAGTACTACTGGTATACCTTCAGCAAAGCTCGACATTACAAAAACATCGGTTTGCTGTAAATAGTCGCGTACTTCAGTTTGAGATTTATAGCCAACGTAATTTACATTCGCACTCAACCCCAAGTGTCCAGTCATCTGTTCCAATTTTTCGCGGTCTAGACCGTCACCTACGACTGTTAATAAAATGTCTGGGTGCGTTTGTTTTAAGGTGGCAAGACTTTCGAGTAAAATTGGTAATCCTTTCGCTGCGGCTAATCTACCGACAAACAGCAAGCGTTTTCCGGGCTGATTGTGGGAGGTGATATTAAATAAAGCTGGGTCGATACCGCAATGAATGATATGCATCCGATTCCACTTTTGGGGAGGTGCGAATATCATTCCCTGACTGCGAGCATAGTGACTGATACAACATACGAAAAGCGATCGCTTAATTTTTTCGTCGAGTCGCCATTGATGCGGTCTAAAAAAGATATACGGTCCGTGCAACGTGAAGCTATAAGTGATACCTCCCATTACCGCAGCAAGCATCGCAACGGTGCCGCTAGCTTCTGCAATGTGGTTGTGCAGGTGGACAATCTGCCGTTGTTTGATTTGTTTGGTAATAATCCCCGCTTCCAAAAAGTAGAACAATTGATACATTGCACCCCGCAATCCTGGCTGGCTGGTTGACCATGCGAGCTTGATTGCTTGTAAATATCTTTTTGGCGAAGCAAGTAGTAAGCTCAGGTGCGCCAAAAGTAAATTAATCGGGTTGGGAGGAAGAATGTAGAAAGTGCGATCGCGTTCTTGTTTTTGCTCGGTTCCAACAATGTGTTCGTCTCCGGTGCGACGAATCGAAAATGTGTGTACGTCCACACCCATTTCTCGCAGCGTTATTACTTCGCGTTGGATGAAAGTATCAGTTGCTCTAGGATATTCGCCAGTTAGGTAAGCAATCCGCATGTTCAACCTCCCACAAGTTGCATGGAGGGTGTCGGTTGCGGTATTTGCAACAATTCCTCATTGCTACAACTGCGTTCGAGCGCGGTTTCAAGTGAATATTTCGGCTTCCAGCCCAAAACTTGCTTTGCACGAGCATTGCTAAAGCGAAAATGCTTAAATCTAGCATCGAGTACTCTAGGAATAAATATTCCAGGTAGCTTTGCTTCTCCCTGAAGCACTCGTTGGTTATACGTCCAAAACATCGAGGCAATAGTACGCATCACCGTCCAATTGACGGGAATCATCCGAGGTACAGAAACTTTGTGTTCGATCAGTTTCTTGACATAAGCTCGCTGCTTCGGCAAATTGTCATCAACGATATTTAGAGTTTGACCAATTGCGCGATCGCACTCGGCAGCACGAACAATTGCCTCCGCACAGTTTTCTACATATGTCAAGGGTATTGTCGCATAAGCACCGATTCGCAACCAGAGGTTATCGGTGAGTTTTCCACCAAGTAAAGTACTCCAGAGGTTATCTCGTCCGTAAACAAGTCCGGGACGAACAATCGTTACTTGTGCTTTGTGAGTTTGCTCGAACTCGCGTACAAGTTCTTCTTGAAGCAGCTTAGTTTGAGCGTATTCATCCCGTTCAAGAGGGTTGCGCTCAATCGATGTATCTTCATTAATAGTTTTACCCGATGGAGTCCCCATGTAGTCATAGACTGAGAAAGTGCTGATATCAACTAGTCGCAGCACCGACGCTTCGAGCATGGCATCGAGCAAATTTTCGGTAGCAATGACTGTGCCAGCAAATCGCGTATAAAAGTCACCTTCTTTAGCCGCTGCCAAATGAATAACTGCATCTACACCAAAGAGAGCATCGACTATACCATTTTTGCGCCGTAAATCGAGGCGAATTAGCTCAACGGCAGGGTGATTATGCCAAGTTAGATTTTTGGCATTACTCGATGGTCGCACAACAGCACGCACTTTATGCCCGCGTCGCAATGCTTCAGCGACGACATATTTACCTAGAAAACCGGACGCACCTGTTATCATTAGCTTCATTACAACACCTCATAAATAATTCAACATTTCCAAAACTTACGCAAAGCCCCCCTTAGAAAGGGGGGTTGGGGGGATCTCCAAAGACTAGAACGCTTAATTTTTCGTATAGTGTGCGTAAGTTCTAATTTCCAAAAATTCAGTAACGCTCGCATATCAAGCTCGATTGGCTTGGGATAACAAAGCATTAATTAATCGATTTGTACGCTCCATATCTTCAAAACTAATTGGAGGTGCTTCGCCTTTTTGTAGTGCTTCATAGGTTTTATCTAAAAGCCGATGCATACCCTCATAAACTGTTCGCTGCATGATTTTGTTGCGAAAGTTGGTAAATGATGCCCCAATTAAATCGCAGCCATTCACAAAATGATTAATCAGCGGAGATAGCAACTCACCAGCACGAGGTATGACGCAACGTAAATGCGGCTGAAACAAATCGGTTTCTGCATAACCTTTGGAACCTCGTACCGTCACAGCAAAAGCCTTGGGTGGGGTATGACAGCTAAATCGAATTCGAGCATGTGCCGAACCTCCAATTACTAATGCATCAAGGTCGTCATAGCGGAATAAGTCTCCACCACCGTGATTGCTCCATGTCGCACTAACGCGCTCAAAGTCGGGTATAAAACGCACGACTACCGAACACAAATGCGTAATGAAATCGTGAATTACCCCTGCGGGCATTTTATGAATCGGATTTGGCAAGTTTTCATCTGCGAATACTCCACCGTCGCGCACTGGAAGCGCTATCCGAACTTCAACTTCTTGCACTTCACCGAGAACACCATCTGCAACTAATTTTTCAATAGCTAAAATTGGTTCGTTAAAGCAGTAGTTTTGGTTTTCAATCAGCCAACGGTTGTGAGATTGAGCGAAAGTACAAATTTCTTGGAACTCATCATAGGTAGGTGTAATCGGCTTTTCGCAAAAGACGTGTACGCCAGCTTCGAGACAGTCTTTGGCTATTTGTTTGTGGGTATGGGGTGGAGTGAGAATGTGTACAACATCTGGCTGTACCTCTTTTAACATCTGACGGTAGTCGCTGTAAGTCGAGTCAGCCCCATAGCGTTGTGCTGCGTATTTTGCAGATGCTTTGGAAAGGTCGCAAACACTGCTTAAGTGCGTGCGCTCGGATTTGGCAAGAAAACTTAGATGCTCTTTGGAAATTGCCCCCGTGCCGATTACTGCTGTTTTGAGTGATGGTGTCATTGATACTAATTCCTAAGTGTAATTATTGTTTTTTATGGGTTTACATGAGAGAGCGATTACTAGTGTTCCATCACATTGAATATCAGGGGTGAACGAACTTGAAATTTCTTTCTTTTTCTTTCTTTGTGTCCTTTGTGTCCTAGCCTGCGGCAAGCCGCTTCGCGTCTATGTGGTTCATTTTCTTAGCCCACCCTGCGGGATCTTGCTACAAAATGAATGTGGCGGAGTACTAGTGGTTTATGTCAAGTCGAGAGGATTAGAATCCGGGTTTCTTTAAGAAACCCGGATTCTTGTAATCACTTATGACTTTTGACACAAACAACTACTAGCATTTTTTAACTAGTTGAAATCGTACTTTTGTATTCCACAATAGTGCGCTGTCGCTTTGATAACCTAAGAATATGGAATTGAATTTGCCCTAGTAATTGTGGATATTTTTCTAACACGCAAAATAAAGCGTAGAAAATAGCATCTTTTGTCTGAAAGCCTCTAAGTTTTATACGACGGTATACTCGATAAGCTAATAATGTATAAATCACTAAGAGCAACACAATGCTTAAGCCTTTAGTTGGTAATAGGGTAGCGATCGCAAACCCAGGCAAAAGCAAACCCCAAAACCAACTCCTAAAAGCTTCTCTTGCCCAAAGTCGCTCCCGATTATATCTAGTTAACCAAGCCCCTTGGGCAAAACCAAGACCGCTACGAACTGAACGCTTCCACCATTGACCAAAGCGGGTAATTTGGGCATCGTGCAAAGTCATATCCGCGTCGATACGCATAATTTTGCCACCTGCTTGTCGCAACCGCATACAGAGTTCTGGTTCTTCTCCTGCAATCAATTCTGAATTGAACCCTCCGACTTTTTTTAATGCGGTCATTCTCATCATCGAGTCACCACCACAGGCTTTTACTTCACCAACGGGAGTTGCCCACTCAATATCGCACAAGCGGTTATAAATCGAATTAACTCCTAATTCTTCCCGACGGCGACCGCACACCACTACAATTTCAGGATAAGCAACTAATTCATCCACTGCGCGTTCTAACCATCCTTTTACAACCCGGCAGTCTCCATCTACAAACTGGACAAATTCAACCTCTGATTTTAATTGCGAAAGATATTCAAAACCTGCATTCCTAGCGCGGGCTGCGGTGAATGGAATCGATAAATCGAGTTCGACTACATTGACACCAAGCGAGCGAGCTAACCCTACACTACAATCGGTTGAACCAGAATCAACGTAAACTACAATTGTTCTTCCTATTACTGATAACAAAGACTGGTAAAGGCGATTTCCTTCGTTACGTCCGATTACAACAACTCCAATAGGGTGCAAGCAAAAAGCCTCCTGTATTAATCGTTTTTTTTACGCACTATGCCTAGAAACCGACTTTCTAACTCCTCATGGATAATTTAGGACTGCAATATTATCTAGCTTGAAGAAGAACTTTACGAGATTTTATGTTTGAAATTTTTCCTTTTTGGTTAGGTATTTTTGGATTCATTACTTTTTGATTTATCGTCAAAACAACAGTTATAAACAAAACCCAATACACATTTGCTCCACGCAGCAAATAACTTTCTGTGACGTTATTCATTGCCAGGAAAGTCAGATAAGCTAACGGGAAAAGAATCTCCGGGTTTCGAGCAGCGTAAGCTCGTTTTAATGAGCGAGCAAAGGCTGTGAAATAACAAATTAAAAATAGCGATAAACCAATTAAGCCAACATCAAGTGCTAAATCCACTAAGCCATTGTGACCGTGAGGAGGTGTCCACCCACCAATTGCTTTTCCTGCTTCCACAGCGTATTTACTTTTTGGTGCCCAATATGCGTCGCGTCCATAACCTAACAACGGTCTTTCCATTAATCTAGCTATTGCAGCACCCCAAATTGGGGTTCTTCCGGTTAAAGTTGGGTCTTTTCCTAAACCAGTTAGAAGTTCTATCCAATATGTTAAAACTACTACAGCGACACATCCAAGAATCAGAACTCCAATGTCTACGAAAACTACACTCATTGTTCCTTGCCAGCGAAACTTTTTGTAAAACCACATTATCAATATCAGCAGGAACGAGAGAACAAGCGATGTTTTTGAAGTTGAAAGCAGCATCAAAACTAAGGAACAAATAAAACCAACCCATTTATATAGAGTTGAATTATCCTTGGGCAGTGAAAAAAATGTTAATGAGTTTAAAACCATCATACTGCCAAGGTTGTTTTTGTGCCCGTATACTCCTAGCCACGCTCCTGGATGGTCTGCTCCATGTACGCCAACCGAAGGAAATCCAAGGGCAAAAACTGTACTGAGAATAGCCCCTATAAATAAAGTCGAAGCAATCAGTTCTACCTGCTCTTTCAAGTTAAATCGCGTTGCCAAATATAAGCCAAACGAAGTCATCATCATGACCTCTCTTATATTAAATAACGTGAAATCGGGATTTTCTGACCAACCAAATGATATCAAGGCTAATACCGTTAATACACAGAGTAATACGCTTCGACTAGCTGTGATTATCGTACTTTTCCAGAAGATACAAACGAGAAGGCTCGATGTTATCCAAACAAAAAATCTAATCAATGTGACAACAACATTTGGAAGCACAGCCCCCATCGCGTTGACACCAAATATCCCTGAGAAAAAACTTAACCCGAGAATGATAAAACCTTTTTCGGCAAGTCTTAGAAATTTACTCACAAAGAAAGATATTGTGTATTTAAGTTGGTAAATAATTTTGATGGTTGTATATTTTACCGATGATTGCTGTCATTTTACTAATCCAAATCAAGGTTGATATTGAAAATTACGATACTTTATCCCTGTCGGTACGAACCCATACATTCTGAGGTTTAACTAGAAACTGGAGATAAACTGGAATTTTCCAAAGAATGTAAAAAGGAATACTTAAAAGTTCGCGCAGAGGAAAGTCTTGACGGGCAAACTTAGCCCAGGCTGTACTAATGGCTACCAGAAGGCAAAGACCCGCTATGCCTGCGATCGCACTTACTACCCATGATGCTCCCAAGCCTACAAATATTAGAGAAATAACCATCAGCGCCAACCATGTAACAACAAGTAAAGATAGCGGCGGTATACATAAATCCAACGCAGTCCCTAATAAGTTGAAGCTCTTTTTATACAGTGCTTCTTTGAGTAGTATCGGAATATAAGCCTGCATAATTTGTAGCTGACCGTGTACCCAACGGGTTTTTTGACTTTTAGCTGCTTGCAAAGAGGATGGTAAATACCCAGTTACTTTTGCTTGCGGGCAAAACACTGGTTTATGTCCGGCTAAAGTCAAATCTAAACCTAGTTTTAAGTCTTCCAAAAGATGACCGTTAGCTACATTAACCGAGCGAATCGCTGACCAAGGAAAAGCCATACCTGTACCGAGCAATGGACAAGGCAATTCCAAGCGGGACAACCCAAGGGGACGAACTAAATTCCTGACAATATTGGAAAATTGTGAAACAAGGTCTTTGGAATTTGAGCTTTTCGGTCTTGCCATTAGATACGATGCTTGGACGGGTCGTTTTGTTGCGATCGCGCAGTCGCTCAATTGCGCTATAGCACCTTGATGCACTGTACAATCAGCGTCAACAAAAACAACTACGTCAGGAGGGTCTGTTTCAATAAAACGCAAGCCATAATCCAAAGCGTATCCCTTACCTTTATTTGTTTCGTCGTGACGCTCGATAACTGTAGCACCCATTGCACGGGCAATTTCGGCTGTCGTATCACTGCAATTGTCAGCAACAACGACCAAGCGGTCTTGCTTTTTTAACGCTCTTGTCAATTTTTCAAGTGTCGCAGCGATAACAACTTCTTCATTATGTGCTGGGATCAAAACAGCAACCTTGGTATTTTGCCAATTACCTTTATAAATGTAAGAACGACTTGGAAACAGAGCCGCAATACATTCAATCAGAAATAATAGGCAGATAATAAATAACAGTAAAACGCTTACTAATAGAGCAGCATTTACAAACAAAACAACAAACTGATTGATTGACATGTAGCAATCCTAAATCATTTATAAAATTCTTCTCTTCTTCTCTTCTTCTCTTCCTCTGTGTTCACCGTGCCTCTGTGGTTTGTTTCTCCAAAATATTTTAAGCACGAATAACCTTTGCTGGTATCCCAACTGCCGTTGCCCCCGTTGGAACATCGCATAAAACCACAGCATTAGCACCAATAACAGCACCATCTCCAATGATGACGTTGCCTAAGATTTTCGCACCAGCACCAATATCAACACGTTTGCCCAACTTGGGTGCATCCATTGGACAGTTTGAATTACGCATTCCTAAAGTCACCCCATGACGAATAATACAGTCGTCACCAATCGAACTGTATTCGTGAATTACTATTGCTCCCTGATGGTAAATAACTACACGACGACCAAGCTTAACATTTGGTGGTAGTTCAATTCCGTAGGTATTCCGAACCTTGCGATATAGCATTCCGTAGAGAATACCCAAAGGTAATTGTAAAAGTTTGAGCTTAAGGTGCTTGCGCCACACTCCAAAACGGTGAACTGCTACTGCTCGGAATCCCGGCATAGTCCAGTCGCGTCCGTGAGCAATCCAATCTTCTTTCAGAAGCTGCCAAAAACTTAATGCTGAGGTATCGACTTGAAGAGTACTTGCCGTCGTCAAATCTATTTGTACATCCATTGTTCTTCACCGATTTTAGTTTCTACACCTTGCTCAGAGCGATTGGAATAATAAAAATAACTGTCAGGCTCTTGCTTTAAATTCACGCCGTTGGCAATGATTCCTAAAATACTTGCATCCGAACGTGCCAGCAGGGACTTAGCAGCGGTAGCGCTTGCGGATTCTACAACACCAGGTCGAGTTACTAACAAGACTCCATCCACCATTTTTCCAAGAACTGCTGCATCAGCCGTTCTAACTAGGGCAGGAGTATCAAAAATTACATAATCATAAAGTTCATAAAACATATTAATTAAAGATTTCATGCGTTTAGAGTCGATTAAAGCCGTCGGATTTGGAGGTTGAACT
Organism: uncultured Calothrix sp.; assembly: GCA_964242965.1. Taxonomy (GTDB): domain Bacteria; phylum Cyanobacteriota; class Cyanobacteriia; order Cyanobacteriales; family Nostocaceae; genus JANNFJ01. The sequence continues at coordinate 25,560 of CAXTCQ010000075.1, forward strand.
CCAGCGGTAAGTACCGATAAGTTTTCTGCAACATGTATTACAGCGTTTGAAAATTCTTCTTGACCGACGATAACGTTACTTAAACCGACTGAGTTAATTACACCCCACAGGTGATGTTGCGCTGGTTGACGCATATTTGCATCAACTAGTAAAACCCGTCGTCCAGCTTGAGCTATCATCGCAGTTAAATTAGCAGAAACTTCTGATTTGCCCTCTCCTGCAACAGAGCTTGTTACTACAATTGTGCGGATTTTTGTATCGCTAATGAACATCAGATTCGCTTGAAGCATTTGATAAGCTTCATGAATCACTGTATGAGGATGGGAAGCAACAATAATTCGAGGAGAAACATTATTTCCCCTTAAGTTAACAACAGTAAGCATACTGTTTGATTCAAATTTGGGAATTATTCCGAGCATCGTATAATCAAAAAATGCCTCAGCTTCCTTAACCGTTTTCAACGACCTGTCGATTGTGTCTGCAAAAAAGGCAACAGCTATACCAACTAGTAAACCAACAAATACACCACCTGCTGCTAATAGGAGTGTGACTTTAGAGAGGACTGGTTTTTTCGGGACTCGTGCAGTTTGAATTACTTTTGCATTCCCGATAGTTTGGTTTTCTGCTACTTTGATTTCTTGTAATCGGTTTAAAAGGTTTTGATAGTTGCTTTGTGCTACAGATAATCTTCGCTCCAAATCTCCTTGTTTTTTCTCTAAATCTGGTAAAATAGCGAGCCTTCGCTGATAAGTTGCTTGAATTTCAGACATGGCTTGTGCTTTTTTTTCTAAACCCTCACGTTGCGCTTGTAAATCTACGTATTGATTCGCCAAATTTTCTCTTATCTTGCCAATTTGTAAATTGCCAGAAGAAATCTTTTTCTTCGAGCCAACGACTTTTTCAATCCGCTCCTCTAATAAATTATTTAAAGTAGCTTCTTCATTTTTCAAGTAAGCAATAGATGGATGGTCTTCTGTAAACCGCGCTCTTTCAGCTGCGAGCTTGGTTTGTACCTTTTGTACTTCACTCAAAACCTCCTGTACGCCAGGTATTTGACTTAGGGAAGTAATTTCGACAGTCTGTTCTGGAGCCAAATTTAACTGGCTGCTGACTTTTGCTTCTCGTGCTTGAGCTTCTGCTAGTGCTGCTTTGACTCGATTCATTTCTTCATCTAGCTGGGCAACATTGCTAACAGCAGCAGCAGCTTCTTGCTTAAGCTCGATAACTTTATAGTACTTTTTAAACAGACGTAGTGCCTCCGCAGCTCGCTCTAATTCGGCGTGAGCGGACGGTACTTGCTCCTTAATAAATTCACTTGCGGCAACAACTTGAGCCTTATTGGACTCAATATTATTTCCAACATAGGATGTCATCACCTCATTGACTACTGATGCTGCCAATCCGGGTTTTTCCGATGTGTGAGAAACCTTTAGTATGTCAGTACCTACAATTGGTTCAACCTTGATTGATAATGACTCTGGTTCCAGAAGATTACCTTGCTCATCTTCTAATTGAAGATTTTCGATAACTTCTTTTAAAATTGGCTCGGAATTCACAATTACAGCTTGTGTATCCAGAGGATTGCCCTCACGCATCAAGGATTCAAGATCCCCGATTTTTTCACCTGCTTTTGTTAGCGATGAAATTCGGTCTGATTTAAAAAGTAGCATTCCAGTTGCCTGGTATTCGGGTCGCTGCTTGAACAGAGCAAGCCCAGATAATCCTAAAGAACCAAAGAGGACTGCTACCACAAAGGGCCAGCGGCGTTTTAGAACTAGCCAATATTGTTGAATATCTACGGATTGTGAATAGCTTTGATCCATACAAGTTCCCTTGTTACAAGCTAATAATTAAATTTGACACCTTGATGTTGGTTTATGAGAATCTACAATTGTTTATCCAATTGTCTGCTCTCTAATTCATTAAAAATCAGTTTTGACTCCGATAACACAAATTAAAATTTTGTTTCTAAGATTTGATTCATGATTCTTCTCTCTTTGTCATCAATTGTTAAGTTATTAACGGTAAGTTATTACCTTACCGTGGCAGCCACTCGCATATCTTTTGCTAAACTCACTAACGCTTGGATTTCCATCCGAGCTTGTGACTCCGACTGCTTGTTGCCAAATCTTGGCTGGTGCAATTGACACCTGATAAACGTTTCTTCCAAGGCTTTGAACGTGATACCATTCCGTTTCTTGACAATCGTCACACCAAAATGCTTCTAACCACTCTCTTTTTAAAGAAACTGTACTATCAGTTGCCTCTAATGCGAGGTCAATATTTGGGCTGATTCCTCTTTTGTTATCGGCAAACAACGAATACTTTTGGCTCACACTATGGATATAGCATCCATGAATCGGACAGTAGATAGCCCGTTTTTTTGAGCGTTTTCGATTGCGATCGCACCTTCTCTGCATTTGACCTCCTTTATTAGTAGATACATAGCGTGGTCGTAGCAATTCTGTATGATGCTGCATTTGATTCGTATAACTGTAGACTTTAAGCCTTGGGTTACACGAAAAAAGCCTGCGTCAGCAGGCTTTCTTACAGGAATAATATAGAAACGGTACGATACAACAATAAACTTGCGTTCGGTGGCGGGGCTGAGATCGAAAAGACCATCGAAGCCCAAAAAAACGCCTTGAAATTAGTTATTTACGATTTATTTTGGTAGCTTCACAAATCTTTGATAAACAAAATTTTGCCAATCTCGATAGTGTGAATGCTTGAAACATGTACTACTTTATTACTTGACAGTAGCTAAAATGTAATTTCTTTCATTTTATTATCCTATAAATGTAGCTATTGACAACACATTTCAAAAAAATTTTGCTGCAAATCACTCTTAAATTTAAGCATTATTCGACATAATACAACAATAACTAACGGACTTAAAAAAGTGCCGAGTTCTGTTGGCGCATTCCTTTTGTATAGATAATTTACCATACAACGGAAGCGTTCCACTAATAAGCGTTGAATCAAATAAACTTCTCCTTACTGATCTGCCTCAGTATATGCAGTTAATAAGGGTTATTTAATTGTAGGTCAAAACGCTCGCTCAAAGTTGATACTTCACTTATTAACTTTAACATACGTATGAAAAACAACTTAGGTAAAGTCAAACATACGTTGATAATAGTTTTAATCGATTGGTCTTTACTGCTACATTACTGTTGCTACATTACTATAGTTGTATTTTTTTTGCAAGTACTAATTTGGAGATTATTAAGCAGCATTTGCTTATTCATTAAACAAAATATTTGCAAGATAGATCGAAAAAAACATCAAATTTCTCGAAGTAGCGTCAAGCAGTACTTTAAAACCGCAAAGCGGCTTAAGACGTTATATTATAACTTGTCCCGGCGCGGTAAATGTATCACTTGGTACAGATTTTAGATGCTATTTGAGTTGTTTGAGAAATAATGTATTACATCTAAACTAACCGATATTAAATTCAATTTTATCTTACTCAAAATTGTCATAAAAGTCATAAAAGTCATAAAAGTAGTTAAAAATAGCTTTCAAAGTCCCTCTCCAAAATTGCCAGAGAGATTTAGGGTAAAGGCGAGAAGATGTTTATCCATAAGTAATTTTGGGGGTTAATTCCCCTGCAACTATTACACAACATCGTCAGTGTACCGTATCAAATGGCTCATGTATTGGGACGCTTTTACGGAACAGTCACAAAACGTAATTGCGAATAGTCTCACTCGCGTGCGATGGCGGCAGCCACTCCTTCCGGGAGTATCGCAGGGGCATTGGAAATTACGAATTGGTTTAACGGGTTGGTGTCAGGGGTAGTTCACAAAACTATTGATGGAATTTTGCCTTTCAAGCTGTTGACTAAAATGAAGGCGATACAACTTGCAGCTTGGTAAATTTGATTACCATCAAGTTGTATCAATCCCATACTTTCTAACTTATATGTAGCAACTGCATCTAGTTGCAATTTTTCATAAGTACTTACAACCTGCATCAATACTGACACCAATTTCGGTTCAGCTTCGAGTCGGGCTAAAAGTTCGCGCAGATACTGACCGTAAATTCCGGTTGGTGTAAAAGCTGTTATTAATAACTCATCTAATGTCATCTCCGCTTGACGCAAATGATAGAGCGCTAAAGATATTAGATAAGGATGTCCACCCACCATTGCTTGTAAAAGTGCAAGCCGTTGCTTTGCTTCTGGTTGTACTGCCCAACTCAGTTCGTAACGCTGTGCTAAATCTTGCACTTGTTCACTTGTAAATGGTGGCAGTTGTACTGTCAGCCCAACGTTGAAAGAGGATTGATGGAGGTTAAACGGAATGTAAATTTCAGTCGTGTGAACCAATACTAACCGTAACTGTTGCCAATCTCGATCTCGCTTTGCCTTTTCGTGCCAAAATCGCAGCATAGACAAGAAATCTTGAGCAATACTCGGATGTTGAAAAACTCGGTCAAGTTCATTCAAAGCTAAGATAACCGGACTATCGATTTGCTTGAACAGATATTCCTCAAAATAAATTTTGCAGCTGACCTTGCTGCCCATATCTACATCCCAGTAATTATCCAGATTTGGGACTAGCTTTAATTGTCTGGTAATATGCAAGCAAAACCACCGCAAAAATTTATCTAACGAAGCAAAAACAGCTTCATCTGCTTCGTGGAAGTCTAAATAAGCAGTTCGATAACCCTGGATGTGAGCGCTAGCAATGATGCGATTAAGCAAAGAGCTTTTTCCCATCTTTCTAGGTGCTTTGATTCGCAACAAGCAACCGGGTTGCATAATTTCGTTGCTTACTAGTTGTTCGATTGGAGGGCGATTGATGTAGAGAGGAGAATAATCGCACAAAGGACTACCAGGAAAATCTATATCTCCCGTTGCAACGATATTTGGAAAATCTTTTTGGCAGCAGAAATCTTGGCTCAATTCTTGTTGATTTACTTTCTCTTGCCTACCAATGCAACTTTTCTGATTTTTACTAAAAATTATGTGCAAATTTTTCTTTGTAACCTTTTGTCCACATGCTTCTGAAAGCTCGTTCCATAACTGGTAACCAACTCCCTTAATGTAGGCGCTATTGTAGCCGATACCTTGTGCCATTTCACAGTAGGTCTTTCCCTGCCATGATTGACTAAGTATCAACCGTTGAATGGAACTAAGAGATTTGTTCACGAGTATCTGCTCTACAGTCTCAATAAGTTCTTCCACAATTGAAGATTAGATAAAGGTAAATGTTAATGTAATTTTTTACTCAGTAGAAATAATACCTCTGGGAAAAATTTATTAAAATCCTTCTTTAGGAAGATTTACTTAACCAATATAAGCTGTATCCGAATGCTGATTAGGTTAGGATAGCGCTCCTTGCGGGTTCGTTAAAGAATTGCTTTATCTTTAAAAATCTTTTTTGATAGGTTGGGGAGTCTAACTAGTAGTCTGCCACAGCAACTTTGCTAGGTGAAACAAGTGGATACAAGCGTC
>CAXTCQ010000076.1:0-13874 GCA_964242965.1 uncultured Calothrix sp.
CCCCCTACCTCCCCCTCTCCCCACTTCAAAAGAGCGTTTGCCCTGCTGGCAGATACAGTGTGGGAAACCCGCGAAGTGCAAGTAATTAATGATGTAGCGAACGACGAGCGGATTTATGGCGATACAGCCGAATTGAAAGCTCGTGCGAATGCCTTTGCAACAGCTAAGATTAGTTCGAGTTTGGTAGTGCCGCTAATTCTCCGGCAGGAGTTGATGGCAGTGTTAACGCTACATCAATGTTATGTAAGTCGCATTTGGAGCGATGATGAAGTCAAGCTAGTAATGATGGTGGCAGACCAAGCCGCTTTGGCTCTGTCTCAAGCATATGCTTACGAGCAAGTGCGATCGCTTGCCAAACGCGAAGCTCTAATTAATACCATCACTAGTGCAATTCGCTCTAGCCTCAACCAGCAAGATATTTTTGCTGCCATCACCCAACAACTTGGGCAAGCGCTCCAAGTCGATGGTTGCGTGCTGTCGTTGTGGACTGAGGAAGACGATTACGTGCAGTGCGTAGGCTTATATGATTTAGAAAATCACCATTCCCCAAAAGATAGTATTGAAAATAATTTAAACAAGCAATTACCGCAATCTTCAGCACCAATTAAAGAAAATCTGATTCTGCAAGAAATGCTGCGGACGCAGGAACCGATTTTAGTCACCGATATGAACAAATGTTCGCTCGAACTGAGCGGATTTGACCAGCCATTGCGCTCTTCGTCCCGTTCGCTGATGGTTGTACCTTTGCTTGCCGATGGCAAAAGTATCGGCAGTATTACGTTACGTGAAGACAATCAATCGCGTCGCTGGCTGCCTTCGGAGGTGGAATTAGCAAAAGCTGTTGCGGCACAAGCTGCCATCGCCGTACAACAGTCGCACTTATATCAAAAAACACGCGACCAAGCGGAACGGCTGTTACAATTAGACAGACAAAAAACCGAATTTTTCCAGAATATTTCCCATGAGTTTCGCACGCCAATTACCTTGATTCAAGGACCTTTAGAATCAGCAGTTGCCAATAAAGAAGGGTTATCGTACTCGCAAAGCACTATCGCACTCCGCAATTCGCGCCGTTTGTTACGGTTAGTCAATCAATTACTGGATTTACAACGGCTTGATGCAGGCAGAATGCAACCGAGTTTCCGTCCAAGCGACTTGGTTGAATTTACTAGCCAAATCGTTGAGTCATTCCGCACTTACTGCGAGAAAAAAGGCTTGCACCTGGTTAGCAACTTTAGCCAATGTCCAACGGTGTATTTAGATATGGAAAAATTCGATAAGGTGGTTTACAACCTCCTATCGAATGCGATGAAGTTCACCCCGAATGGCGGTACCATTAGCGTTACAGTCGAATCCAGGAAAGATAATTGCATTTTACAAGTCAAAGATACTGGTATTGGAATTGCTACCGAACAAATTCCCTATTTGTTTGAGCGATTCCGTCAAGCTGAAGGTTCCGAAAATCGCTCGTATGAAGGTAGCGGTTTAGGGTTATCTTTAGTCAAAGAGCTTGTGGAACTTCATGGCGGCAAAGTCACTGTTGAATCCACTTATGGCAAAGGTACTACATTTACAATTTGCCTGCTTCCCGGTAACGCGCACTTAGCCGATGAACGTTTACTAGAAGCACCTGTAGAATTAAACCTGAGCCGTGCCAGCGTTGAGTTAGCAGATTTAGAACTGCTTGATACTCCAGACGACAGCGAAGCCGATTATTTTGTCAAAGATACTACGGAAACACCAACAGGGCATAGCATCCTTGTTGTAGACGATAACTCCGATTTACGTGGTTACGTTTCAGGTATTCTTCGTGCCAACGGTTACCGCGTCTACACAGCACGTAATGGAGCAGAAGGGTTCCGCGTCACCGAACAAGTTATGCCCAGCTTGATTGTGACGGATTTGATGATGCCGTTGGTGACAGGGTTGGAGATGATTGGGATGATTCGTCAAGAAAATAAACTTAAGGGTATACCAATTATTCTGTTAACCGCCAAAATCGACGAGGAAACCCGCATTTCGGGTACAGAATTGGGTGCAGATGCTTATTTAGCAAAACCATTTAATGACCGCGAATTGCTTGCAGAAGTCCGAAATCTCCTGTCTTTGAAAGAAAATGAACGCCGAGTATTGGAGTTAAATACTTATTTAACTGAATCGGTATTGCAGCGCTTTTTACCACCAGGTTTGGTAAAAAAAGCTGCGACAGGCGATTTAGTCCTGGATTTGCGACCCGAACCGCGTTTGATTACGGTATTGTTTAGCGACATTGTTGGATTCACCCAATTATCGAACACATTGCGATCGCGTAAAGTTGCGGAACTACTCAACGAGTATCTCGAAGCAATGACGCGAGCGGTATTTGATAACGGTGGCACCGTCGATAAATTTATGGGAGATGCGATTCTAGCGTTATTTGGCGCGCCAGAAGAACTGACACCCAACGAACAAGTACACCGTTCGATTAATACAGCTAGAGCAATGTTGCGAGCGCTTGAAAAACTCAACAAACGCTGGTGCGACCAAGGTATTTTTGATACCGAAAAAAATGGCGTAAAGTTCCGCTGCGGTATTCACCAAGGTACTGCCGTTGTGGGGATGTTTGGAAGTGCCGAACGTGCCGATTACACGGCAATTGGTCCGAGTGTCAATATTGCAGCACGGTTACAACAAGCCGCGAATCCGGGTGCAATACTGGTATCGGCAGCAGTTGCCGATTACCTCCAAGATGAGGAAATTACTAAGGGTAGTTCGTTGGAGCTAAAAGGAGTCGATGAAACAGTTCTAACTTTTGTGGTTACACCCGAAGTCGTCGCAAATCGTTAAAATGGCAAGTGGTTATTAATCATTGGTTAGTAGTGATTTAGTATGGTTAGTAGTTATTGTTTATAAGTCAGCGGTCATTGGTTAGTAGTTTTGGCTTAACAACTGACAACTGACAACTGACTTTTGAGAACTGACAACTGACAAATAACTAAAACAGCCCAAGATAATGCGAACAGAACATAAATGACAAAATCGGTTGCGGACAAAAGCCCAACATCAGTAACATTGAGAGGACATACCGATCCACCTGGAATGTGGGTGGCGATTTTGTTATGTTCGGCAATGCTTCACGCATCAGCTTTTTTAATTATGCGATCGCTAGATTTCGGTTCATTCAAACCGAAGCGGTCAGTAAGTTCAATTCCAATTGAAATTGTCAGGGTTCCCAAAAAGCAAACTCGAACTCAACCAAGAGTAATTGCACAACAGCAACCTAAAGCACCTATTAAATTACAATCCAAACCAGTTACTACAAAACCGCAAGCAACTACTCCTCAAGTACCATCTGCGATACAACCGCAGCTAGTTAAACCAATCATTCCGGAAACGCAACAACGGGATGCTATAGCTTTTGGAAATCCTAGTATCACAAGAAACACTCCTACCCCAACTCCAAAAACTCAACCTTTCACAAAGCCAAAAGTTGAACAAAAGACTTTACCAAAGCCACAATTAGAAAATCAAGCTGAACAACAACGTCAGCAGAAGCTAGCACTACAACGTCAGCAGCAAGCACAACGTCAGCGCGATATTGCCGAACAACGTCAGCGCGATATTGCCGAACAACGTCAGCGCGATATTGCCGAACGTCAGCGAGATATTGCCGAACAACGTCAGCGCGATATTGCCGAACAACGTCAGCGCGATATTGCCAAAAATCAGTCAGAAGTACCGACATCATCCGACTCTGTAGCGGTTGATAAAAATCCCCCCCCACCTCCAGATGGAACGGTAGCTACGAATGAAACAACAGGAGGATTTTTAACAGCAAGCTTCTCTGTTTTACCCAATCAAGAACAACAAACAAACCTCAACTTAATAGCGGATGTCAAATTCATCCCTAAAATAAAACAAAAAACGCTAACACCAAATAAATTACCTTTACTCGACGAAAAAGACAGGCAGTTAATTACACAACCTATAACTTGTCCTGTCATACTATCTATTGACGCTAACGGTAAAATATTTAAAGATAAAGGTATTCTCATTCCCGATGACGCACCGCAGAAAGATATCTGTAAAAGATATGCTGAGGAGTATTTCAAGCAAAATCGGGGAAATATTGAATTTGAACCGGGACGAGATAGTGCTAACAAGCCAGTAAGCAGTGGACTTTGGATAGAGATTGAAATACAACCTCTAGCGGTAGATAAGAAGATTCCGAATTAAATGCTTGATTTTTAATTCGAGCTATGTTATTATTTGAGAGTTGAAAATTTGTTTGCGGGTGTAGTTTAGTGGTAAAACCTTAGCCTTCCAAGCTAATGATGCGAGTTCGATTCTCGCCACCCGCTTTTTAGATGTACATTAAGTAATTATTTGTAACTATTAAAAGATTAGGGCAAATTAGCAAAGATTTACTTGCTGCTTTAGATACAGACAAGCAAATAGCCAAAGTGCAGGAGATATTTCAAACCGAAAATTGCACGGAAGCGTAGCAGCAGAGGAGTGATTAACGATGCTTGTCAGCCTTTTGATAGTCCTCCATTTCGCAAATTACTTAATGAAATTTATCAAAGTAAGAAAGAGGGACGACCAAATTATTGATAATGTCAGCCAGGATAAAGTGTTAGAAGCGGGGTTTAATGCTAGCGCCAGGGATAAAGCAATGGGGATGGTAGAGATCGGAATCTTCTTCTAAAACCCATGAGGAAAAACTACAATACATACACAGTTTTATTTAAAATTTTATACTTAGTTATTAATCAAATCAAATTTTTGATTTTTATAAAATAAGTAAATAAAAAACAGCCTATTTATCAGATAGTCATAATAAGACAATCTTCAAAAATGGCTGTGTTTAGTAGTTTTCTGTAAAGTGATATTTAAGCTTTTTGACTGTGTGCAAAATACCTTCGTTAGAAAGATACTCCGACTTGTACGGGCACAGCTACAGTTTTAGGCTTGATATGTACAACAGGCGTAATTAAGCGACGAATTTCATTAATTACTTCTTGAGGAACTTGAAGAATTTTTGCCATGCGGTCATGAAGTGCTATTTCCTTTTCATCAATTTTGCCATCTGCTTTCGCAATTTCCCAGGTAATAGCTAGAATTAGTCTGCGTTTAATCTCGACTTTATCCTGTTTATCTTCATGCAACAAATTCTTAGTCACAATGTCATCAAAGCTATGATTAGATTCCATTGCAGCTTTGACTCTATTCTTATCTGCCTGATTAATTAATGGGTTATTTAGTATTTGCATCACAGCTAGCTTTTCTTCCTCGCTAACTTGGTTAAATCATTTGCCCGTCGAAACCTTCCCAAAAAATGACTTAAACTTTCCCCCTCTAGCGATTCAACTTGAAATTATATGACAGGGTTTTAGAGATTTTGAAATGATTTGACAGTATTTTGTAAAATTGACAAATAATTAGTTAATCTACAGCTACTAACATTATTTATAATCGAGATTATCTATTAATTTTTCCAAAGCCAAATTTTTTGTATCTTCAGGTAAATTCTCAAATACTTTTTGTAAAAGTTCTGGAGATGCATTCTTCACAAACCAATCATCGCTAGGATTTTCTTGGATATCTAAAAAGTATTTTAAACGTTCTTCTATAGCTTCTTTATCTGGTTTATCTATTTGTCTAACTCGGTTTAACCAATCTCCTGCTAGGTCTTTAAAACAGTTACCATCAACAGTACATATTTGATGAACTAAAGCAAACGACTGCTTATCAAGACCATTTTTACTTGTGGCATTAATCGGATAAGCTGTTGGCAAACCTTTGTCTTTTTCTCTGGAACTTGAAGTTAGGGGAATTACTGCATAAGTTTCTATATAACTATAGTCATCTTGAAATTTATCATATGTCCAAATAATATAAGGGTGTTCCCCTCGCAACACTCTGCTAGAATTAATCATTTGCGTGCAAGAATTTGTTTTACATAATACTTCCCCTGGTTCGTTCAAATCATAAATGTGGGTATGACCAAGTTTGCAACGAAGAGATACTCTGTAGGGATTTATAAAATATATCCAACCCTGTCTAGGTTTATATCCTGCCACTTGATAATCCTAATCTAACTCACTTATTAATTTTTCTCTTTCTAATTGTAGATTAAGTCTAACCTTTTCCTCTGGTTTATGTTTATCTTTTACTTCAAGCATTGGAGTAGTATTATATACATACTCCAGTAACTGATTTAACTTTTCGTAACCAGCCCATTCTCTTCTAATATTATCAAGTACTAACTTCAGGCTTACAGGTAGTTTTAAATCCTCTACATTACTTGCTTGAGAACCGAGTCGAATAAGAGTTCCGTTTCCTTGTGATTCTAACGCAATCTCTTTTCCATTCATTTTAGTTAAAGCCGTATTTATATCTTCATGCCAAGGACCAAAATTATAATAATACCAATCTAATTCTGTAAGCTGCTTTCCTGTCCATTTGACAGAATAAAGGTCAGCTAAATACAAAAACTTAATTAATTGTGTTTTTGTAATATTTCCTTTTGTCGCGTAGGCAAAATATTTTATGAGTATGTCTAACATAGCTCTTCATGCTTACCAGTATAGAAAAATTTTGATTCAATACAAAATAATAATATTTCTTTACAGTCTTAATTTGGCAACTTTTTCGCTCCTCAGTACTTATGTACTAAGAAGAAAACATAGTTAACAAGGTAATCAACAAAGTTTTTGAAACTTTACAGTAACCTTTTTCGCCCAAGCTTCATTTATTTGCCCTAAAAACTACGTCGGGACATGATATTATCATGTCCCAACGACGAGTTTATAAATTATCTGTAACCAAAATCCAGATTTAACCAAATTTACCGCTGATATATTCCTTGGTTGCTTCTTGTTGTGGGTCTTGGAAAATCCTTTCAGTGCGGTCGTATTCGACCAAGTGACCCGTCCGATTACCTTTTTCCGAGGTCTGAACGTTGAAAAAGGCTGTTCTATCTGCAACCCGCGAGGCTTGTTGCATGTTGTGGGTAACAATAACAATTGTATACTGTGCCTTTAACTCGTGAATCAGTTCCTCAACGCGCAATGTTGAAATTGGATCGAGCGCAGAACATGGTTCGTCCATTAAAATTACATCGGGTTGAACTGCTACGGCACGGGCAATACACAAACGTTGTTGCTGTCCACCTGAAAGCGACAAACCACTTTGCTTAAGTTTATCTTTGACTTCATCCCACAACGCAGCTTTTCTAAGACTATCTTCGACCAACTGATCCATATTGCCTTTGAAACCGTTGATTTTGGCTCCAAATGCGATATTATCGTAAATCGATTTGGGGAATGGATTGGGACGTTGAAAAACCATCCCGATGCGTCGTCTTACTTCTACTGGGTCGATATCCGAACCATATAGATTTTTCCCGTTGTAAATAACATTACCTTCTGCCCGGAAACTGTCGATTAAATCGTTAAGACGGTTGTAACATCGCAATAACGTACTTTTACCGCAACCAGAAGGACCAATCAAAGCTACAGCCTGATTATGGGGAATATCAAGCCAGACATCTCTGACAGCCAAAAATTTACCGTAGTAAATATTTAATCCCTCGGTTCGCAGAACTGTTTCCGTATCATTAGTAGTACGAGTGTTAGTAGCCATAAATTAAGAATAGTTTATTGAAAAGGGTGGGGGAAGAAAGCGAAGAAAGCGAAGAAAGAGAAGAAAGCGAAGAAAGAGAAGAAAGCGAAGAAGCAAAAGATAACAATTCCGCACCTATTAACTCCTAACTCCTAACTCCTAACTCCTAACTCCTAACTCCTAACTCCTAACCATAAGTTTTACGATTTGTTGCTAAACGCGCAATGATACTTGTTATCAAAACCATTAACACCAATATTAGAGATGCAGCCCAAGCGAGGGATTGCCAATTTTTAAACGGTGAAATGGCAAAGTTATATACTAAAACCGCTAGCGAAGCAGTTGGTACAAAGGGACTATTAGACCAAAACTGCGAGAATAGAGCCGTAAATAATAGAGGTGCAGTTTCGCCGGATGCGCGAGCGATCGCAAGAGTCGTACCAGTAACAATTGCTGGTAAAGCTGTAGGCAAAACTACTGAAGCTACGGTTTGAAATTTGGTGCAACCGATTCCAACTGCGGCTTGACGCAGGTCTTGCGAAACGAGTTTCAAAGATTCGTCGGTGGTGCGGATAATAATCGGCAGCATCAAAATTGACAGCGCGAAACCACCAGCAACAGCAGAGTATCCGCCAGTAGTTGCAACTACAACCCCGTAAGCAAATACACCAGCGATAATTGAGGGTACCCCGCTGAGGACGTTGGTTATGAACCGAATCCACCGCGATATTTTACCCGAACTAAATTCTGTTAAATAAATTGCTGCGAGTACACCAATCGGGACGCTAATTAATGCCCCGATACCTACCATTAGTAATGTTCCTAAAACAGCATTACCAAAACCACCACCCTGAACTAAGGGTGGTGGTGGCAATTGAGTAAACAAAGTCGGTCTTAAGCTGCTAAAACCTTGAATTAGTACGTAAGAAAGTACTGCTAGCAATGGCAATAATGATAGTATCCCACATGCGAAAGCAATACCAATCATCACCGAATTTAGTACCGTTCGAGGAGATTGCGATCGCGTTAAGCTGCCATAGGTATAACCGCTGTTCGACTGGTTGGAAGTACTGTCAGGCATATAATTTAAAAACGTTCCTATTTAATACACCAGAAAACGCCAAAATATTAAATTCGATTGACTCGCATGACTATTAAGTCTGCCAAGACATTAACAACGAGAGTTAAAACAAACAGAACTAACGCTGCGTACATCAAAGCACTGACTTGTAAACCGCTAGCTTCGGCAAATTGGTTTGCCAACAGCGAGGAGATTGTATTCGATGGTGCAAAAAGCGAAGCACTTATACGATTCGAGTTTCCGATTAACATTGTTACAGCCATCGTCTCGCCCATTGCACGACCCAGTGCTAACATTACAGCGCTGACGATACCTGAAAATGCAGCCGGAATCAAAACTTGCCAGATTGTTTCCCATCGGGTGCAACCTAATCCGACGGCAGCTTGTCGCAAGCTAGGAGGTATAGAAGTTAAGGCATCGCGGGAGATAGCTGTGATAACTGGCAAAGTCATAATTGCCAAAATTATCCCCGCAGGCATCATTCCAGGCCCGGTTGGGACTGTGGAAAAAATTGGTAGCCAACCGAGTGTCGCATTTAGCCATCTACCAATCGGTGTAAGTATAGGAATCAAAACAAAGATTCCCCAAACTCCGTAAACAACACTGGGAATAGCAGCTAGCAATTCTACCAAAAAAACTAGTACCGTCTCGACAGCTTTTGGTAGCAATTTTTCGCTTAATAAAACAGCTGTACCCACCCCAATTGGTACAGATATTAGAAGACCGACAAATGCACTTACCAAAGTTCCAGTGATTTGCGGTAGTACCCCGTATTCATTATTTACTGGATTCCATATGCTTTTGCCTAAAAAGCCCAGACCAAACTGTTGGATAGCGGGTAGCGCTTGAACAGCTACCTGAAACGTAATCCATAATAAAACGCCCGCGATCGCAAAAGCACAAATCCGCGTCAGCCAAATAAAGCCAACGTCGAGATTTTTCTCAAGTTGCGATCGCGTTTGATTTCTAGATTTATTATTTGCGGCGAATGTACTCATTAATAGCTGTACCCATCAATAATGAATGTGTGGAGGAGCCAACGATAATAGTTAGGAGTTAGGAGTTAGGAGTTAGAAATTCAACCTAATTAACCATTAACAATTAACAACTAACTACTTACTAGCACTAACACCACCAGTACCAGTCACAGCTATTTTATATTCTGGGCTGATTGCATCGGCTGCGGCTGCCACTTTTTGAACTACGTTAGCAGGAAGCGGCACATAACCAAGTTCTGCTGACTTCTGCTGACCTTCGGTCAAACCATATTCAATCATTGCTTCTACTGCTTTGGCTTTGGCAGCATCAGGATATTTCTTGTATGCCAAAATCCAAGTGTAAGTGACGATAGGATAAGAATCAGCACCTTCAGGGTCAGTAATCGAAACGCGCAAGTCAGCGGGTAAAGTTACTGCTTCCAAAGCTTTTGCTGCTGATTGTTCGTTGGGTACAACTGTGTTTCCAGCTTTATTTTGTAGTGATGCAAACTTGAGGTTATTTTGTTTAGCGTAACCGTACTCAACGTAACCAATTGAACCTTGAGTTTGTGAAACTTGGGCAGTAACACCTTCGTTACCTTTAGCACCAACACCAGCAGGCCAGTTTACTGTTTTACCGTCACCAACTTTGGTTTTCCATTCCGGACTAATTGTACTCAAGTGCTTGGTAAATACGCCTGTAGTACCACTACCATCCGAACGATATACAACGGTGATCGGTGTGTTAGGAAGCTTTGCACCAGCATTTGCTTTGGCAATCGCAGGGTCATTCCACGATTTGATTTTGCCTAATAAAATATCTGTGTAAACCGCACGAGGCAATTTGAGTTCGGGCACATCAGCTAGGTTGTAAGCGAGGACGATGCTACCAGCAGTCATTGGTAACAAAATCACACCTTTATCGGCGGGAATTTTAGCAATTTCCTCATCTTTCATTCCCACGTCGCTTGCACCAAAGTCTACAGTTCCTTTGGTAAACTGCTCAACACCAGCACCACTACCAACCGACTGGTAATTAACTTGGAGGTTAGGATATTTCTGGTTCAAACTTTGGAACCAAGTTTGATAAAGCGGTGCTGGGAAAGACGCACCAGCACCCGTCAGCGATACGTTACCACCAAGGTCGAGTTTACCAGAGGTAGAAGCAGTCGCTTCTTTAGCTGCACCAGGAGTTGCATCACCAGCCGCAGGAGTATTTGTTGCTTGTTCTCCACCACCGCAAGCTGCCAAGCTTAAGGTTAAGGCAAGTGCGGGAATTACTTGCATGGTGCAAGTAATATTTTTTACAGGTTTCTTGGAAGTCATCGGAGGTTAGATAAAAAATGTCAAGTTGTAGCGATCGCAATATATCGCGTCATGGTAAAGAGAAGGTTAAAGGAAACAGTAAATCTAGAGATTTTATGGAGACTATAGAAAAAATTTATTTTTCCAGGGCAACAATGTTTTTTAGCACTAACCAAACTTGAAATAACCATGAAATCGGAACTTCAGAGGAATATAGCCAAAACCAATTTGATATGTATCTAAATTACTTGTCAATTGAAATTGATACTTAGGATACAATAAATTCAAATATATATCTACAGGCTGATGAAAATTGTTACTAGGAATGTAGTAATTTTGCGGAGAATGGCATAAACTCGACGCTCCACATGCAACTTGCCTGCAAAGTCGGTAAGAAAGGCTCAAGCGCTTCAGAGACTCCGTTGGCGTACAACCGCCGATTCACCTTTATGTGTTCGCGTAGCGTGTTCCCTTGGGACGAGCGCACTCGCTGAAGGGGTGGGGTAAGGGCTAGGGCGATAATCGGTTTTCCTTAGAGATACTTTCCCCCTTTTGTCTTTACTCTTTACCCCTTTTGCTTTGCCCGTAGGATGGGGCATAAAAAAATTGCCCTAAAAGCACTCTTTGTAACACTTTGATGGTAAATTTTTCAAAGCATAAATATACTTTTTAAATAATGACAACCTTAACTATTTAGCTTTATTTGTGCCGACCTACTTTATTACCCTTTAGCTTTCGCATGAGCATCTTTTAAATGTTAGCCGCATCCAATCAACTGCTATGGTCCATGATTGGCTTACTGCTGACGATGGGTGGTACTTTCTTAGAAGCCTACGTCACCACCTTACCTTGGGGTTGGAGTAAGCACGGAGTTCAGACTTTTTCATTGGGTATAACCTACCAAATTGGTGGAGTACTGTTAGTTGGCTGTTTGGGAGGCAAAAATGCAGGGGCACTCTCGCAAATAGCTTACTTAGTTATGGGTTTAACTTTATTGCCAGTATTTTCCGATGGTGGAGGTATGGGCTATATCAAGCTATCCCAATTTGGCTATTTATTGGGTTTTATTCCTGGCGCTTGGATTTGCGGCTTGCTGGCATTTAAAGCTAGACCGCGACTCGAAACACTGGCTTTTAGTTGTGTTTGCGGCTTGTTCGCAGTTCACCTTTGCGGCATCATTTATTTGGGGCTTGGCTATTTTTTACAGTGGAAAGGCACAGAAACCCAGTCTTTTATGCAAGCAGTCTTAAAATATTCTTGGTATGCACTGCCCGGACAATTCATTGTAGTTTGTGCTGTCACTGTTGTAGCATTCATACTGCGCCACTTAATGTTTTATTAGTCAATAGTTAGTGGTTAGTTGTCAGTTGCCACTAAGATTTATCAATTATCTTTGCGCTTATAAATAAGCAACGCACGACCCATAACTACTGACTACCGACCACTGACTACTGACTACCGACCACTGACTACTAACCACTGACCACTGACCAATACCCATGCACTTAAAAAATCGCCATTTCTGGATTGCTGCCTTCATCAGTTTTTCTCTAGACCAACTAACTAAATACTGGATAGCGCAAACCTTCCAAATCAAACAGACATTACCGTTAATACCAGGAGTATTTCACTTCACTTACGTTACAAATACTGGTGCAGCGTTTAGTTTATTAACTGGCAAAGTCGAGTGGTTGCGATGGCTTTCTTTAGGCGTTAGTTTAGCTTTAGTAGCACTAGCGTTGTTTGGGGCAGAGTTAAGTTTTTGGGATAAACTCGGCTATGGGTTTATTCTCGGTGGTGCAATGGGCAATGGTATCGACCGATTTTTACTAGGTTATGTTATTGATTTTCTTGATTTTAAATTGATTAGTTTTCCAGTTTTCAATTTTGCAGATGTATTTATTAATATTGGTATTGCTTGTTTATTAATAGGTAGTTTTCAGAAAACTCCTAATTCCGAACGCAAGTTGTAACGATTCAAAATAAAATCCCTAAGAGTCTTTTAAATTCTCACTCATCCCGCAATCTTATTGAATTGTATTACATAGCACAAAGCCTGCTAAAAGCAGGCTTCGTTTAGATTAGCCCCAGGCTTTAAGCCCGGAGGCGGTATAAAGGCACACGAGGGGTATTGAATTTATTCGCCAGCATCCCTGAAGACATTGGGAATCTGGGTTTTCAGATCGGATTAAATAAACTTGGTTTTTTTGAGAAAGCAAGCTTATTAATGTGAAATTTAATTCAAAATTCGCACTCTATCTACTTTTGAACACCACCCGTTGAAGGTGTTATTTGCGAACCAGAGTTAGGAAGTTCGGGAGAACTATTGCTGGGCAAAGTTAAGCTATCAGCACCCGAAGCAGGGTTTGTAACAGGTTCATTTATACTGCCGGGAGTACCATCTGTTGGTACTCTCAACGGCTCGGTTGTGCTGCCGCTTGAACCACTATCATTTGTAGTACTGCCTGGAGTACCAGGAAGCGGAGTAACAGGTACAGTTTCTTGATTATTAGTGCCACCACCGGGAGGAGTTAAAGGTCTTGGTGTACCGCTACCCGATGGAATATTTTCAGGATTTTCATTGCTAGTACCTGGAAGCGGAGTTGTAGGTGCTGTTTCCCGATTAGTGCCTCCCCCTGTAGTGCCTCCTCCTGTAGGAGATGGATCTCCATTGCTCGAACCAGCAGGTGGAGTTGGGTTCGTAGTGTCGCTTTCGCTAGGAGTTGATGGAATCCCACCTGGATTGGCATCATTCGGCGCACTGCTACCAGGAACTTGAGGCGTTGTTGTTGAATCAACAGGTGGAGTGGTTCGAGTACCGCTATCTGGGGCTGGCGCTGTTGTGCCGCTATCGCTAGGAGTTGATGGAATCCCACCTGGATTGGCATCATTCGGCGCACTGCTGC
>CAXTCQ010000076.1:13974-26265 GCA_964242965.1 uncultured Calothrix sp.
CCAGGAACTTGAGGCGTTGTTGTTGAATCAACAGGTGGAGTGGTTTGAGTCCCAGTATCTGGAGTTGTAGTTGTACCAGATGGGCTTGATTCGGTAGTTCCACTACCACTTGGAGCGGTTATTGGTGCAACTGGCGTACCACCTGGGCAACGAGAATTGAGCGGGAAATTTTTGCACAAAATTTCCATTACATCAGGTGCAAGCTGTCTATTTTCAGGTGAGCTAGTGGTTTGTTGATTTGCTTGTAGTGTTGGGAATTTTGTTGATTGGGCGCTGGCAACATTGTTACTTAATGCCAAACTCAAAGCTGTACCAACCAGGGTTAGATATTTTCCGTTCATATTACTTAACCTCAACACCTTTACGGAATACTCCGCCCATTAAATCAAACAATTGCATTTAGAAAATCTCCCTAAATGCGGATGTCTTTTTGCTTAAAAAATGCATGTTAAGGTTGAAGTAGCAAACCTAAGTAAAATTTACATCATTTTCTCACTTAACAATAGTTTGTCTGAATACCAATTGAAAATAAACTTTTTTTATTGATGAACAAAATAATTTTGGATGTAGTCCTTACTATAGAAGAGTTAGCAAGGAAAACTATGTATTTCAATAGCAGTAAATTTGCGGACTAATAAAGTGTCGCAATGTTAACATTAAAATTTTAATAATTATATATTGTTTAGGTGTTCGCTTTTCCTGGGAACCATTTCGTATCGCCAGCGTCTTGATTTGCTTGTGAGTACAATGGTGGAATACGAGCAAAGCGCTTGAGCAGTTCGCCCAATTTTTAAGTAATAACCGTGGTGTGAATAGCCGATGAGTTCCCCCCAACCACCTCAAAAGCCACAGACTTTGCTTGGTCAATTGACACAGGCAGTTCATACAATCCAAGCAAGGGTTGATTTCTCTAAACTGGCGCTCAAACCGAATGCTAGAGTCCCAGAACTCTGGGTGCAGGATGCGGGGGCTTCTCAAGCAGAGGTATATCCGTTGTTGGGCGATCGCTATGTACTAGGTCGTAGTTCCAAGTCGAGCGATATCGTCGTCCGCAACCCAGTTGTCAGCCAGATTCACCTGTCGCTGTCGCGTGATTCGAGTCAGCGACAGCCGATTTTCATAATCAAAGACGAAAATTCGACCAACGGTATTTATCGCGGCAAGCGTCGCGTCACATCGCTCGAATTGCGTCACGGCGATATTCTCACTTTGGGACCGCCAGAACTTGCAGCTTCGGTGCGGTTGCAATATGTCGATCCGCCACCACTGTACGTCAAGGCAGCAACTTGGACGGGTTACGGTGTCAGCGCTTTAGCTGCGCTGTTTGCCCTGACAATCGGTGTCGAATGGTTCAAATTCTCCGTTCGACCGCTACCAGGTGCTACGCGATCGCCTGTTGTTGTTTATGCACGCGATGGTTCAACCCCGTTGCGCGAACCCCGCACCACCGCTCACGTTGACATGAAGCGGCTGGAAGATTTCGGTCCCTACTTGCGAAATGCGGTAGTTGCCTCGGAAGACAGCCGCTACTATTGGCATCCCGGCGTAGATCCATTGGGAGTTTTGCGTGCGGTGTTTATTAATACTCGTAGCGGTGACGTACAACAGGGTGCGAGTACGGTGACGCAGCAAGTAGCCCGCAGTTTATTTCGCAATTACGTCGGCGATCAAGATTCGCTTGGTCGTAAGTTCCGTGAAGCCGTAGTGGCATTGAAATTAGAGACTTTTTACAGCAAAGACGATATTTTGCTGACTTATTTGAATCGGGTTTATTTAGGGGTAGATACCTACGGATTTGATGATGCAGGTAAATACTATTTTGATAAGCCAGCCAAAGAATTAACCCTCGCTGAATCTGCTACATTGGTGGCAATTTTGCCTGCACCGAACTTGTTTGATTTTTGCGGAAACAGCAAGAATAATAAATTGACGACTATCGACTATCGCAATCGCGTGTTGCGGCGGATGCTAGAGATGGGCAAAATCAAACCAGATGACTATAATCGAGCGAGGCGATCGCCGATTGAAAGTAGCCCCAAAGTTTGCGAACAACAAGCCAAAACTATCGCACCCTATTTTTACAGCTATGTCTTTCAAGAGCTAGAAGAAAGATTGGGAAAGGAGTTAGCAAAAGAAGGCAACTTTATTATTGAGACGCAACTCGACCTCTCGATTCAAGCTCAAGCCGAAGCCGCATTACGAAACTCGGTGCGTCAAGACGGAGCCAACTACGGGTTTTCCCAAGGTTCGATGGTAACGCTTGATTCGAGTACGGGGGGAATTTTAGCGATGGTAGGGGGAAAAGATTATCGTCAAAGTCAGTTTAATCGCGCCGTTCAAGCCAAGCGTCAACCAGGTTCCACATTCAAAATTTTTGCTTACACAGCCGCTATCGAAAAGGGAATTTCGCCGGATAGTTCTTATTCTTGCGACTCACTGTTTTGGCAAGGGTTTCGCTATAAACCTTGTCGGTCGGGTGCTGGCGGGAGTTTAAGCCTAGCAACGGGGTTAGCTTTATCCGAAAACCCGATTGCTTTACGGATAGCCAGGGAAGTCGGACTCGACAAAGTTGTTGCCCAAGCCAAACGCTTGGGAGTAGAATCGCCTCTTGACCCAGTACCTGGTTTGGTATTAGGGCAAAGCGTGGTTAATGTCTTAGAAATGACGGGGGCGTTTGGTGCTATTGGCAACCAGGGAACTTGGAACCGTCCACATGCAATTAGCCGGATTTTGGACAGTAGCGACTGCCGCGATCGCAACGACCTGAAAACCTGTCGCGTTATCTATTCCTTTGACCAAGACCCCGAAGCAAACAAGCGCGTCTTGCGAAAAGATGTCGCGGCAACGATGACCGGATTAATGCGTGGTGTAATTACCAATGGTACTGGACGCAGCGCCGCTCTCGGTTTGGGGGAAGCTGGTAAAACCGGCACTACCGACAAAAACGTTGACCTTTGGTTCATCGGTTTTATTCCCAATCGTCGCATTGTTACAGGCATTTGGCTTGGCAACGACAATAATAAGCCCACATCAGGAAGCAGCGCCCAAGCCGCACAGCTTTGGGGGAATTATATGGGAAGAGTCGTGAAGTAATTAGGGAGTAGGGAGTAGGGGGTAGGGAGTAGGGAGTGGAGGGAGTGGAGGAAGTGGAAAAGGTAAAGGTAGATACTAAAATGCATTTCTCCCCTACTCCCTTTCTCCCCCTCTAAAGAACTCTTCCTTTCTCCCTCTCCTACTCCCTACTCCCTACTCCCTACTCCCTAAATTATCTATATCCCTGCCAAGGTTGAATTTCTAAAGAACCATTTGGCTTGAATACGACTTGATAGTGAGCCAATGCTTCCTTATTATTAGGTGCAGCCACATTTGAACCGTAGATTTCTTGGAATATCTTAGGTAGTGGAGTTTCGCGGAAATAGTCGAATGCAACTTGGTTGAGCGGTTCGTAATCAGCAATTCTACCTTCTTTATTCACCGCTACCCGATACTTCAAATCGCTTTTGAATGAGGGAGTTCCACCCCAATTTTTGCGAACTGTATCGTAAAGTTGTTGATTTAAATCTTTTATTTGCTTGCCATCGGCGATTTTTTCTCCAACTACATTCGGAGTTCCCGAATACCCTAACCAAGGGCTAACTTGCAATACACCTTCACTTGTAAAAACTACTCGAAACTGGGCAATTGGTTCTTTTGTAATTGGACCCCTAGTAGCAGGATTGTAGAGCAAGTTCGGCAAAGGCGTTTTATCAACAAGTTCATTAGCACCTTTATTTACAGGCTTATAACCGACAATTGCACCATCCGCAGCTACACCAACGCGATAAACAACATCTTCAGCGAAAGTATTGCGCGATGCCCAAGCTGGGTTAATTTGGTTGTAAACTTGACGGTTTAGTAACCGCAGTTGTGATGGGTCAGTGATTTCCGGGACTGTAGCTAAAAGTGTTTCGATATCTGCTGAAACTCCCCCAGACGCAGCCGTTGTAGTTGTTGGAGTAGGAGTAACAGCCGCAATATCAGATGCAGTTGTGCTAGGAGTTTGCGCGACTGAACTAGCTGATGTTGATGGTGTGGCTCCTGTGTTTGTTGCGATCGCTGAAGAAAGCGACTCCGCTTGTGGTTGCGGTCGTTGTGGGACTGGAATCAAACTAAACGCAAGCGCAGCTGCCGCTAGACTCGATAAACCAACTGTTGCTGGTACAGCTTGCTTCATCAATGCTTCGTTTTTAGCCCCGTGACGCCGGGAAACGGGCAGAAGTTCGAGTGACAATTCTGGTAAGGTTTGGCTATCAGCAAAAAATTGGTCAACAGCTTCGACCAAATCGAAGAGTTGCACTGTATTTAACTCAAGTTCTACAGGCGATTTGTCATTAGACTTCGATTCGGTGTTTTGCCAAGGAGTTTCGGTATTTACAGTTAACCTGTGGCGATTGGTATCAATTTTCTCCAAATGTACCACTTCCGAGGCTTGACTTTGTGCTAACGGGTTAGGTACATTGCTCAAAAACTCTTGAGCATAGGTACTAACTGCCCGTACTAAACTTTCAAAAAATTCTCTTCCCCCTACCAATGGCTGCTTAAAACCCGATAAATAGCATTCTGCATTCACTAGTATCGATAGTTCTGGGCGCATTTCTTGGTAGTGTGCAGCCTTACTGGCATCATTTAAGCCTTCTAAAAGCAGCGTACAATTTGGTAAACTATATTTTCTTTGAATATTCATTCGACTTCACCATCAAAAAGGCTAATCCAGAACCGTTGCATCCCAGCAGTGCCGGTGCAAAATAATAATTGTGCCAACAAATTAATCGCTAGCTCATCCAATTTTTCTGGATTTGCGATCGCCAGGGCACCCGAACGCCGAGGATTCATCCGGCTTTTAAAATGCGCTCGAAATCGTTCGAGATAATTCGATAGCCGCAAATTTTGTTCGAGAGGAATCTGTTTATCGCTCATTTGCTGATACACAATCAGCATTTGGCGGATGCTGACTGTCAACCGTCGAGCAATATAACAAGCAATCACAACCAAAGCTTTACCTTCCATGATGCTCAAAGGGCGACGAATATGCGCTCTCCGCATCGGGTTGCTACTACGCATTCGCCATAAATTTACTCTATCCTTAATAATTCCCTTAAGATCCAAATCATTAGCAAATTCCAAGATAGCTTCAGAACCACCAAGTTCTAAAGCTTCAATAGCGAGTAATATTAAGTCTATTTGTAACCGAGCGCGACGGGGACAACCTTCGCCCTCAATCGCGGGGTCGGGTAAAGTGTCCAAAATCATTGGCAGCTTGAGCGGTGTTGGATTATTGTTATAGGGCGTTAAACTGGCAGAGACATTCATTATAAATTCCTTATAAAGGCTGCAACATACTTTAGTTAATCTAATTTAAGATAAGTCACTAAACAAGAACATACTTGAGGAGTGGCAGTAACAGGACTGCTTTGATATATACATTAGTTACTGTTTCGATTCCAAGATTTCCGTATACTGAAATCAAAATTTTTTAATACATGAGTTCGCCTGCCTTATCAGTAATGCAATTCCATCCCTAGCTTCGTGTAGATTCGTTCAATCGTCAACGTCGTAGCCTCACTGAGATACTCTTCCACAGCGTATGACATAATGGTGTACGATTTTTCAGGTATCTGCCCGCAAAAAGGGACAAGGGAATTGGAGGTTAGAGACTATAAAGAAGCATCGAGAATCAAGACTAAAGGATATTTAGGAGCTTTTAATGAGGGTTTATTTAAGAATCTTAGCTTTTAAAAGCTATCCTTTGACAATTTGTAAACCTCGTTTGGCATATTTCTAAGCTCAATCCTAATTCTTAATGCCCAATACACCAAATATATATTCTATGGATTTAAAATCGCTGATTCGTGACATTCCTGATTTTCCCAAACCCGGTATTTTGTTTCGGGATATTACAACATTACTGCGCGATGCCAAGGGGCTGCGCTACACTATCGATTTGCTTCAACAAAAATGTAATGAGGCAAACCTGACGGTGGATTATGTGGCAGGAATGGAATCACGAGGTTTCATTTTTGGTACTCCTCTAGCTTGTCAAATCGGGGCTGGTTTTATTCCAGTTCGTAAAAAGGGTAAGTTGCCGGCGGCAGTTCATTCAATTGAATATCAATTAGAATATGGTACGGATTGTTTAGAAATCCATCAGGATGCTTTGCACCCAGGTGACCGGGTATTAATTGTAGACGATTTAATTGCCACAGGTGGAACCGCGAGTGCAACCGCAAAACTGCTGCAAAATATTGGCTGCGAACTGGTCGGATTTGGGTTTATTATCGAGCTACGCGATTTAGGTGGGCGCAAGCATTTGCCAGATGTGCCAATTATTTCGTTAGTAGAATATTAAATTAGCTGTTAGTGGTCAGCGGTCAGTGGTCAGTGGTTAGTGGTTAGTAGTCAGTGGTCATTGGTCATTGGTTATTAGTCGTTAGTTATTGGCCGTTGGTTGCTTATAAGCCTAAACCTCAGACAACTCGATAACCCCACAACTTGACAACTGACAACTGACAAAGGACAATAAAATGACTGCGAGTAGGGCTTCTTGGGAATCAGGTAAGGATTCCTTGATTCGATTAATTACAAGCGATACATTTATTTACATAGTTAAGCGGCTATTACAGGCTTTATTTACATTGCTTCTGGCATCGTTTTTTTCATTTTTAATTATTCAACTAGCGCCCGGTGATTATTTAGACACGCTACGACAAAATCCGAAAATTTCCCCCGAACGCATCGCGGAACTCAAACGCCAATTTGGTTTGGATAAATCTTGGATCGAGCAATTTGGGTTGTGGTTATGGCGAATTATTACAAAAGGAGATTTTGGACAGAGTTTTGTGTATCAGCGTTCGGTCTCGTCGCTGTTGTGGGAACGAGTACCCGCAACCTTGCTGTTAGCGATATCATCGCTAGTGATGACGTGGGCGATCGCAATTCCTTTAGGTATTATTGCTGCCGTGAAACAAAATCGCGCTACTGACCGAGTTTTACAGGTAGTTAGCTATGCCGGACAAGGTTTTCCGAGTTTCGTTACCGCGCTATTATTGTTAATTTTTGCCCAAATTACCGCCCCCCTATTTCCTGTAGGTGGTATGACTAGCATCAACCACGATGAGCTTAACTGGTTTGGGAAAATACTTGATATCGGCTGGCACATGCTTTTACCTACCGTTGCCCTCAGTATCACTAGTTTCGCGGGGTTACAACGCATTACACGGGGTGAATTACTCGATGTATTGCGTCAAGACTACATTCAAACTGCCCGCGCTAAGGGATTGCCAGAAAATCGCGTCATTTACGTTCACGCCCTTCGCAATGCTATCAACCCTTTAATAACTTTATTAGGTTTTGAATTAGCTAGCTTGTTAAATGGTGCTTTTATCGCGGAATTTTTCTTCAACTGGCCCGGTTTAGGAAGATTAGCGCTACAGGCATTACAATCTCAAGATTTATATTTGTTAATGGCAACTTTAGTTATGGGCGCAGTGCTGTTAATTTTAGGCAATTTAATCGCTGATTTAATGCTCAAAGCTGCCGACCCGCGTATTAAGCTTGAAGATTTGAATTAGTTAGAAGTTAGAAGTTAGGAGTTAGGAGTTAGGAGTTAGGAGTTAGGAGTTAGGAATGATGAGTTAGGAGTTAAGCGTTAAAAATATTCTTTTCTCTCCCCCTTTCTCCATCTCCCCCTTTCTTCATCTCCCCATCTTCCCCTTTCTCCATCTCCCCATCTCCCCATCTTCCCATCTTCATGTTTTCCGAAACTTACTATTTAATACGTTCCAAAACTGACGGTAAATACTTGGCTGCACGCCCCCATGAGGATAATTCGTCGAGTTATTTGTTGTTGTTTAAAGAGCAATATGATGCTTTAAGTTATCTCAATACTCATGCGGGTGAATATGCAAGCCGTTTAAGTGTCGAATTCATCCCAGGTAATCAAATTTCCAGTTTATTAAAACGCTGGAGTTTTATCGGCGTTGGTGTGGTTTCTGACCCTTTGATACCTAATATCGAGTTTTTGCAACACAGTTAATACAGAAACCATACTTAGATTTTTTCAAAAATCAAGTTGAATTCCTATATTTGTAATTGCGACTGCCAGTTAGTTGTGCACACCAGTTTTTGCACCACAACCTTTAGTTTTCACCATTGTCTCACAGTCGCCCGAATCTGGTCACGGAACCACGCATGTCCAGAATCACCACCGAGTCGAGGATGCCAGATCATTGTGTAGGGGAAGTCACTAATCTCTTGAGGTGGTAATACCTGCCGAAAGTTCGCCAACTTTGAGAGTTCGAGCGCTATACGCATTGGGACAGTGAATATCAGGTCAGTATCCACAATATTTAGCGCGGTTGCCATGAAGTAGGGCGACTGGAGGACGACATTTCTTGCCTTCCCAATATCAGCAAGCGGACGATCGATCATCGTTTGCTGCCCTTCTGCTGTTGCGACTACCGCGTGCGGGCGATGCAGATATTCGTCCAAAGAAAAACGCTTGTCGTTGAATTTGGTGTTTGCACTCATTAGGCACACGAAGTGTTCTTGGTACAGCACTTCCAGTTTCAATCCTTTAGGCGGGGTTGGCACGCTGCCGACACCAAGCGCCACGTCGCAGCGGCCCATCTCCACGTAACGATAACTGTCTTGTGTCCAGCCAACGACTTCAACGCGAACGCCCGGAGCGGATTTGCGACAGAGCCGCACGGTGCCACTGACGATAACGGCGGCGGCATAATCGGTGCCTGTTACCCGGAAACATTGTTGTGAGGTGGAAAGATTAAAGTTATTGCTGCTAATTGCTGCGTTTAAGCGAGGTAGGAGGACTTCCAACTCTTGCAGCAAGCGATCGCCGCACGGTGTCCGCTCATACCCCACGCCGCTACGGACGAGCAGGTCGTCACCGAGTGCTGCCCGCAACCGACTGAGAACGCGGCTCATCGCTGGCTGACTGAGCGAGGCGCGAGCGGCGGCGCGAGTGACGTGCTTCTCCTCCAGGATGGCTTGTAAAGCCAGAAGTTGATTAAGGTCGATGCGCGAGAGATTGGGGAACTGTTGAACCATAATTTCACATTATATCACTATCGATATACTGTTTATATTAAATATGCATTGGACACATCATGCACCGCGTGTAACGATCGTTATAGTTTCATTCGCGTTTATCATCAACCGAGGATTCTATGCATTCATCGGCGACGATTCAAACTTCAGCACTGACAGTGGCGCAAAAACAGTCACTTGAAACGTTTTACCGAGCATTCAACGATAAAAACCCCAGCCTTCTCGACGCAGCCGTAACCCTGGATTGGCAAGATATTCCTCTCGCGCCCGGTCAAAGTCCTGGTTCCAAGGGTATGAAGCCGCTAATGCAAATGTTTTTTACTGCGTTTCCCGACTTGCAGATCATCGTTGACGAGGTGATTGCACAACCGGATCGTGCTGGTGTGCGGGCGCGGATGGTTGCGACTCACCAAGGGGAAATCTTTGGCTTGCAACCGACGGGAAAGTCGGTTTCTATCGCATTGCATGAGTTTCACCACTTCGATCGCGATCGCATTACGCACACCTGGCACTTGGAAGATTGGTTCGGAATGCTGCATCAGATCGGTGCATGGCCGTTGGCTTCAATTCCCAGTTAGAACCTTTGCGATCGGGTTTGTCGCCGAACTCTACGACGGACGTACCGCGACTACCATGACTAGCAAACATGACATTTTTTGCTCTAGCCGCGATCGCTGAAAAACTTAGCTTGAAGATGTTCGAGTAATGGAGTATGTATTATTATGCTGCGTAGATATAGATATTTGATTTTGCGATCGCTCTTGGTCTTTTCGGTCATTGCCCTATGTTCGCCCGTACTAAGTCAAGCGCAAAGCCAGCTATCATATTGGACTAAAGCTGCACCGCCAACGGTAGCTCGGCAAGAGCTTTATCCAGAAGTTTTGAACGGAAAAATTTACGTAGTCGGCGGTTTACTCAGCCCAAACACTAGGTTTTCAGCACATTTTGAGTCTTACGATCCTGTCAAGGATGCGTGGACAGTATTGAGACCACTACCTGAAGCACGCCATCACATCACGTTGTCGGCAGTGAAGGGTTTGCTCTACGGTGTTGGCGGTTTCACAGGTGGATTTCCGGACTGGCGTGCACAGCCGACGATGTTCATATACGATCCTGCCTCTAATACTTGGACTAAAGGTACTGACCTACCAATAGCTCGCGCCGAGGGCATATCCGCAGTAGTTGATAACAAAATCTACCTGATTGGTGGGCGCGTTCGAGCCACTGAAAACGCTCGGCTTTTCAATGACCACATCGACAGCGTAAGAAACGAAGTATTCGATCCGACGACTAGGCGTTGGTCAGCCCTTGCCAATGCACCAACACCACGAAACAGTGCAGCATCGGCTGTAATTGATGGCAAAATTTACGTGGTTGGGGGTCGCAAGTTTATTAAGAATGCAGATGGTACGACACGCCAAGTCAATGTGCCAAATCTTGAGGTCTACGATCCGAAGCTTGAGCGTTGGCAGACGCTCAAGCCGATGCCTCAAGCCCAAGGGGGTCTAGCTGCAACCTCGCTGAACGGCAAGCTTTACGTTTTTGGCGGCGAACAGTGGGTTCCAGAGCAGAAAGTTTTCGCCGAAAGTTGGGTATACGACCCGGAAACCGATGTCTGGGAAGCATTGCCGCCCTTGCCCACCCCACGACATGGATTGGGAGCATCGGCTGTTGGTAATCGAATTTTTGTTTTTGGCGGGGGAACCCAAACAGGCGGAAATGCAGCTACTGCGATCCACGAAGTGCTGGTATTTCGTTAAGGATTGCAAATTCAGAGTGAAGTTCATAGATGAAATTTTTGGAGTGGATGCATTCCGAAACTCCTTTTTTAAAAAGTTTTCTATTCTCAGCAAGTTTTTGCAACATAACCGTCATAGCTAATTCTAGAAGGTCATTGTGAACATGAATCGTCGTAAATTCTTGGGTATAATGGGAGCCACCAGCGTCGTCGTCAGTCTCTTTAGTGTCTTGGCACATAGCATCAAATCCCGCACGCAGCAGCTGTCAGGCGATCTCGTTGAGCGTTTCCAGCGCATGTCGAAAGAGGCTGAAGCCCGTGGGCTGGCCGAGCCATTTAAAGGCATCACCATAGACGGCGACGTTATCCCAGGTATCTTCCCCATCCGCTCGACCGGAGTCTCTACCGCGCCCGTCGTCAGGGCTGCCGAAGCTTTCCTCGCCACTTTGACCCCAAAGCAGCGTGCCAAGACGATATTTTCGGTTGAGGATCTAGAATGGCGCAAGTGGATGAACCAGCACTTCTACATCCGTCAGGGCACGGGCTTCAATGAGATGACTCAGGGACAGCGCTCGGCGGCCTTCGACCTGCTGCGTGCCTCTCTGAGCGCTAAGGGATTGAAGTTGTCGCACGACATCATGCGGCTTAACCACACGCTTGGCGAGCTGAATAACAACTTCGCAGAATACGGCGAGTGGCGCTACTGGCTCACGGTGATGGGCACGCCTTCAGACAAGGAGCCGTGGGGCTGGCAACTCGACGGTCACCATCTGGTCATCAACTACTTCGTGCTAGGCGACCAGGTGGTGATGACGCCCACTTTCATGGGTTCCGAACCGGTGACGGCCTCCTCCGGTAGGTACAAAGGCACGACGGTGCTGCAAGCCGAGCAGGACGGCGGACTAGCGCTGATCAACGCGCTAGATGAAGCGCAACGTCGAAAGGCGATCGTCAAGGTTTCCAAAACCGGCAACCACAATGTGGGCGAAGCGTTCAAGGACAACGTCGTTCTCAACTACGCCGGCATCCGCGCTGCGGAGTTTACCGCCAAGCAGAAGGAGCAATTGCTCGATTTGATCGGCGAGTATGTAGGGAACATGCGCGACGGGCACGCGAAGGTCAAGATGGACGAGGTGCGGCGGAATCTAGACGAGACTCGGTTCGCTTGGATCGGCGGGACGCAGCAGAACAGTGTCTTCTATTACCGCATCCATAGTCCGGTGATCTTGATCGAGTTCGATCATCAAACGCCGATCGCGCTGCGGTATTTGGAACGTGGTAAGCCTACGCGCGAACACATCCACACCGTGGTGCGGACACCTAATGGGAACGACTACGGTAAGGATCTACTTCGGCAGCACTACCAGCAGCACCCGCACCCGCACAAGCACTGAATGATTTGGCTCCCTGTGTGAAATCTTCGGTTGAATGGCATGGAAAGCTACGTAGTG
>CAXTCQ010000076.1:26365-30832 GCA_964242965.1 uncultured Calothrix sp.
ATTAGACTGTAACTTGTTCCAAAACCAATTTTGCCCGCTTCACTTGTTCGGGGATAGCTATGGGGTAATCTCCGGTAAAACAGGCAGAACAGAAATTACTAGTGTCTTCTTGGGTAGTAATTAGCATTCCTTGCCAACTCAGATAGGCTAGACTATCGACTTCGAGTTGCTTTTTGATTTCTTCAACGGACATTCGCGCTGCAATTAGCTGGTCTTGAGAATCTGTATCAATACCGTAGAAGCAAGGATGGGTAACGGGTGGCGAGGAAATTCGCATGTGAACTTCGGTTGCACCAGCATCGCGCAAGGCTTTTACTAATTTACGGCTAGTTGTACCCCGCACAATCGAGTCATCGATGATAATTACCCTTTTCCCTGCTAGCACATCTTTGAGTGGGTTTAGCTTCATACGGATACCTGACTCGCGCATCGCTTGGGTAGGCTGAATAAAAGTACGTCCAACGTAACGGTTTTTAATCAATCCTTCAGCATAGGTAATGCCCGATGCTTGCGAGAAGCCGATTGCGGCTGGAATGCCCGAATCGGGTACGCCAATCACAATATCGGCATCTACAGGAGATTCGTCTGCGAGTCGCCGTCCTAAGCGCATCCTGTAGCTATATAAGCTTTCGTTATGCATGATGCTATCGGGACGAGCAAAATATATCATCTCGAAAATACACAATTTCTTTTGCGGCTGTTGACTCCAATGGTAAGAAGCCAAGCCAGCTTCGGTAATCCAAACCATTTCACCCGGTTCGACATCGCGCAAATATTCCGCACCAATGATATCTAAACCGCAGGTTTCCGACGATAAAACGTAACGCATGGGGTTTTCGCCGATAGTGCCAATTACTAGAGGACGAATGCCATTCGGGTCGCGCACACCCATAATACCTACAGGAGTGGCGATTACTAAGCTATATGCTCCTTGACAGCGATGAAATGCCTTGATTGCGCCTTGCATCCAGTCAAACCCAGCGTTTACTTCTTGCGCCATCGCATAGGCTATCATCTCGGAGTCGGTTGTCGTTACCAAGTTGATATTATCTCTGATCAACTCTTCGCGCAATTGTACGGTATTGACTAAATTACCATTATGCGCTAGTGCTACTTTACCCAAGCGTGTTTCCACAACAGCAGGTTGGGCATTAGCTCTGCGACTCGACCCTGTGGTTGAATAGCGCGTATGACCAACAGCAATTGTACCGGGCATTTCCTGCAAGATTGTTTCATTAAAGACTTGAGAAACTAAACCCATGTCTTTATGGAGGTGGACAGTTTCACCCTCAAATGTAGCGATGCCAGCCGATTCTTGACCTCGATGTTGAAGTGCGTACAAGCCAAAGTAAGTTAACTTTGCTACGTCTTGATTAGGTGCGTAGATACCAAAAACACCACAAGCTTCCTCGGGCTTGTCGGGTCGGTTTTCTTGATTATTATCGAGACAATCCGAAGTTAGGGGATAGTCGGGAATCATGCTAGCTTTGCTCCTGATGAAATGAGGGTGTCAAGTCAAGCGCCTTTTGGGCACAAGATTTAGTAGATGATATGTAGGATAGCCACTGGTATGATGGTTCAGCTATGTGGCCGCCTACCCTGAAGTGGCTAGGTAAAAGAGATTATGCTATTGGATAGTTCGAGAAATCTTAAGTTTTTCTTAACCGTCCATTAAAACAGTACAGTAATTTATGCCTAGAAAGGATAAAAAGTTAGGAGTAAGTAGTTAGGAGTTGTGAGTTAGGAGTTAGGAGTTAGGAGTTAGGAGTAGGGACTACAGTCTAAGCACTAGGGGCAAGAGAAAGACTATTTTCGTATTTTGAACTCCTCACTCCTAACTCTTCATTCCTAACTCCTAACTCCTAACTACAATTAAGACTGAATAATCAGACGGCGTTCGATGGCATTGAAATAGCTAGAGTGCATTTCCTCCATCGTAACGTTGATTAAAGTTTGGTTATCCATAGTTAAAACCCGCAAACCAATGTCGCAATTACCCACCTTGCCTATTTTTTGCCATTGATTATTAAGATTTTCGTTTAAGTAAGATTCCCAGGTTTGCTGTTGTGCTGGCGGCACTGAAACCAAAATTCTTGCGCCACTTTCGCCAAATAAGACTTCATCCCAACGTAAACTCGATACATCGACAGGCAATCCTAATTCAATTTCCGCACCGAGTTTGCTCCCGACGCAACACTCCGCAATTGCCACAACCAAACCCCCCTCTGCACAATCGTGTGCCGAACTTACCCAACCTTGACGAATCCCTTCACGGCAAGCTTTTTGTACCCGCCGTTCTAAATCAAAATTGACCCGTGGAGGCTTACCTGCAACAGTGTTATGAATCGCTGCTAGATATTCAGAACCGCCCAATTCAACCTTCGATTCTACGGGCAATCCTAGCAAGTAAATAATATCGCCTTCGGCTTGCCAAGCCTGACCGCAAATTTTCGATAAGTCGGGAATCAAACCGACCATTCCCACAACTGGAGTCGGATAAATTGGCTGCGGATTTCCTTGAGAATCGAGAGTTTCGTTATACAAAGAGACATTTCCACCAGTGACAGGTGTCCCCAACTCGCGGCAACCTTCTGCTAACCCGCGACAAGCCTCAGCTAACTGCCAGTAACCAATCGGTTTTTCGGGACTGCCAAAATTTAAATTATCTGTAACTGCCAGAGGTTCTGCACCCACACAACTCAAATTGCGTGCGGCTTCTGCCACAACTGCCTTCGCACCCTCATAGGGATCTAAATAAACATGACGCGCATTGCAATCAACTGTTGCAGCAACGCCCTTGTAGGGAGAGGGGGGAGACAGGGGAGACAGGGAAGACAGGGGAGAAAAATTACTTCCTTGTCCCCCTTGTCCTCCTTGTCCCCCTGTCTCTATCCTTTCAAGGGGACGTAGCCTAATTACTGATGCATCGGCACCACCGGGAAGCATTACTGTATTATTCTGTACTTGATGGTCGTATTGGCGATAAACCCAACGCTTTGAAGCAATGGTGGGTGTGTCAAGCAAAGTTAATAAAACGTCACTCCAAACAAGCAAACTTCCTTGGACTTCAATACCTTTTGCCGTACAAGCAGGCAAACTATCAGGTGTCCATTCCCAGGCTTTACGGGCGTATTCGGGTGCGACCTTTAGTAATTCGCGTTCGTATAGAGGTGTATTTTCAGCTAAAGCTGTGGCTGGAATTTCGGCGGCGATTTTTCCTTCAAATAATATCCTGACGATAGGTTGTGCGATCGCAGTCCCCGCAACAACTGCCTGAAGTCCCCAACGATGAAAAATATCAATTAATTCTTGTTCGCGTCCCAGGTGTGCGACAAACAACATTCTTTCTTGTGATTCGGAAAGCAGGTATTCATAGGGAACCATCCCCGTTTCCCGTACCGGAATTTTATCTAAGTCAAACTCAATCCCAATACCACCTTTTGCTGCCATTTCCGCAGTCGAACAAGTGATCCCCGCTGCACCCATATCCTGCGCGGCAACGACTGCACCCGTTTTAAAGGCTTCTAAACAAGCTTCGATTAACGATTTTTCTAAAAATGGGTCGCCAACTTGGACGGCAGGACGGTTGTCAATCGACTCATCGCTAAGTTCGGCACTGGCAAAACTTGCCCCTCCCATGCCATCGCGTCCTGTAGTCGAACCTACATATAACACTGGGTTGCCAATTCCCGAAGCGCCTGATTTGACAATTTCGGGTGTTTCCATCAACCCCAATGCCATGACGTTAACTAAAGGATTTCCAGAGTATGCTGGGTCAAAATAAACTTCGCCACCAACAGTAGGAACCCCAACACTATTACCGTAATGACTTATACCCGCAACTACACCTTGAAAAAGTCTTTGCGTTTTAGCATCGTCTAAGCAACCAAACCGCAGCGAATTTAGCACGGCAATGGGACGCGCACCCATTGTAAAAATATCTCTCAGTATTCCCCCGACTCCCGTCGCTGCACCTTGAAAAGGTTCGACTGCTGAGGGGTGGTTGTGCGATTCGATTTTAAATGCGAGTTGGAATCCATCGCCCAAGTCTACAACACCTGCATTTTCTCCCGGTCCAACAAGGATACGTTCGCCTGTGGTGGGAAACTGTTTTAATAAAGGTCGAGAATTTTTATAGCAGCAATGTTCCGACCACATCACGCTAAACATTCCCAATTCGGCTTTGTTTGGGTGTCGTCCCAGTCTTTGAACTATATCGTGGTATTCCTGGGGTTTAATACCTAGTAATGCTATTTCTGTGGGGGAAAAGGGAGATTGTGAGGAGGCAGTCATGGAAGTGATGCACCAAAGGCAGAAATAATTATCTTAACGATTTCTGAGCTATTGCGATCGCATTTCTCTAGTGTTTTTTTTGAATAACTAATTTTGATGAAGCTAAAGATAAGTAATTAATATATAGGAATCCTATTTGATTTTTGAAAAAGAATACGAGAAAATATGGAGGGG
>CAXTCQ010000077.1:0-30773 GCA_964242965.1 uncultured Calothrix sp.
AAGCATACCACAAAACCTGTCTCACCTAGCAAAGTTACTGTGGCGGACTACTAGTGGTTCATGTCAAAAGTTTTGATGGGTTGTTAGATCCCCGACTTCTTAAAGAAGTCGGGGATCTGGGCCTCTCGACTCGTCAAAATTAATGCCATAGACCACTAGCAATTTATTTGTAGCACTGTCAAGGTTATTTAAACGGAAGTAGAAAATTATTAACATCATTAAATGAACTATTTTATATAATTTCACCTATTTACTAAATAGGTGAAATTATATTATTTCAGTAGATTTACGAGCAATTAACAAACGTAAAATTGGCAGTGACATTTATCAATATAGTAGTTAATATATAACTTGATAAATCACTTTTTAAATCTATCTAGCTAATGTGATTTTGAGATGAATGTCAATTCAAAAAAAAAATAGTAATTAACCAGCCAGAAATCGGTCAATTTATCTACGAAATCCGGCTTTTAATGGGATTGACACAAGAAGAATTAGCTTTAACTCTTGGTGTTACTTTTCCAACCGTTAATCGTTGGGAAAACGGACATACTAAGCCTTCTAAACTGGCTATGCAGCAAATTGAAGTTTTAGTAGAAAAGCTTGGCGAGAAAGGTCAAAAAATACTGGCTAAGTATAACCCAGATATTTCAAATATGACTTAAATTATTGAACGGAGAAATTTACTAATGAGTTTTAGATACTTCAAGCATTGGTTGAGATATTCCTCAATCCAAAGCATTGTAGTTATGGCTCTAATG
Organism: uncultured Calothrix sp.; assembly: GCA_964242965.1. Classification (GTDB taxonomy): domain Bacteria; phylum Cyanobacteriota; class Cyanobacteriia; order Cyanobacteriales; family Nostocaceae; genus JANNFJ01. Next base: position 762 of record CAXTCQ010000077.1, read on the forward strand.
TCGATTTCCCATCTATCTACCGCATTCGCTCAGACTGTTCCAAAAGTGGGAATAGACTGGATTTTAGTAGTCGATACTTCTGCTTCCATGCGTGGTGTAGGTGGGACAAAAAACATCTTCGAGCAAGTCAAAAATTCGACTACTGAGTTTGTTAATACAGCTAGATTAGGTGATACAGTTACTATTTATAGCTTTGACAAAGATGTAACCTTAAATACCACAAGTATTCCGATTACCAGCAATCCAGAGCGGGGTAAACTAAAGTAAATAATTAGCTCGCTCCAAGCTCAGGGTATGCGTACCCATACAGGTAAAGCAGTACAACAAGCACTACAACATTCTGCCCTATTAAACCAACGTCCTGATACTCTTGGTCGTACAGTCAGCATAGTATTGCTAACGGATGGAGTCGAAGATGTGCGGGGCATTCCTAATCCTGTTCCCATTCCTAGCAATACCGAATTTTTGCGTCAGCAACAGTGCAAATCCTATATATTTTTCGTATCTCTAGGATTAAAAGAACACGAAAAGCAACTAAATGATTTTGCGAGTAATCCAGCGCTTTGCGGGAAGGGACGGGTATTGCGTGACCCTGGGGGAGTTCAACTCAACCAACTGGCTCAAAATATCCGACTCGTGCTGGTTCAACTGTCAATCAGTTAAAATACTCAAAATCTTCTAAATAATAATGATAATCGTGCGAGGGGAGTAGGGGTAGGGGAGATATCATCTAATATAATTTAGACGACATTAGGGTAAAACGGGCGTATAGTAAGGATTAGCCACCGTAATATACGCATTTATCTGCCATTTATTTAGTGAGAGAAATACTACTCACAACGGGTGTTAATGAGCAGCAGAAAGAAAACACCATCTCCACTTCGGTTTTTTTAAATTCTGTGTTCATTTTTAACAATAAAATCGTTTAAAACTTGGCATTTTACAAAATTTGTATTATATTAAATATATGCTAAGACATACTTAGCTTTGCTTCAAATTATTATTTAATCTCTTATATTTAAATGAAATTTAATAATCTTCAATTCGCAGCTATCCTTGTAGGTAGTCTCGGGTTTGGTATTGCTGTTGTACAGAAAGACTGTCGTCGTCCCTATGTACAAGTGCTACTTCCTGCTGCTTTAGCTGCTTATACTAAATCTAATGACTTGAGTAAATCCTCTGACTCTGAGAGGGAAGCGAAGGATAATAGTAAGCACTAAGCTGTCTCGCTTAGATGCGATATCAGAAACTGAATATTCTGTGTTTTGATACGAGAAGAGCAGGGGAGAAAGAATTGCTTCTAATTCTCCTCTACTTTTCATGTTGTAAAGGAAGACAAAATGACTTAGAGATTTTTATACAAGCTACAAATCCATGCCATCGGGCATTAATGCGGCTAAGACGATATCTTGCTCAATCTTCCTTCCTTCCTTCCTTCCTTCCTTCCTTCCTTCCTTCCTTCCGCCCATTGCCACGATTGATGTAGGCGGGTCAGCCCGTGCTTGTCGTTGTGAGTGGCAATAATTCCTTTATAATCCTTCAAAATTTGGTTGATAAGTAGTAGTGAAAATTTAATATACATTTGTCATTGCGAATGGAGCGAAGCGGAATGAAGCAATCGCAAGGGCTTGAGATTGCTTCGCTACATTTCATTTCGCTCGCAATGACATAAATATTTTTGCATACCCACTTAGATTGTACCCCTACCCCTGAATCTGTATGATAAGGGGTTTTTGCGATACCCTTGGCAACGGTTAAAGCCGTATCCCACGGCAAGAAACCTTTTTCTTTTTTTGTTTGCAGCCGCAAAACGGGGATGAAAATCGAGGACGTTCTTACAATTGCAGGGAATTTTTCAGTCTGAAAAGTTCGCGCCGTTTGTGCGGCTGGAGCGATCGCTTATTGCAAGGTACACAAGCTAAATATCAGCACCCTAGATTATTATTCCCGTGGGAGAATAATAAGTAACATCAAGTGCTGAAAAAATTAATATTTAAAATTTGACAACCCTGATACAAAATAGATTACAACTAGGCTGACGAGTCCCAAGATTTCTAATCGTTAAATTTAGTGCTTTTGGTACTGTTATCTTACTGTTGATGGTTCAAATTTTACCGAATAGGATGGTAAAATAAATAACTACCATAAATAATGAGTACTCAACCTTCTGATTTTGATATTCTTATAGAAGAAGCTGAAAATGAAAATACTTCTGGAGAACGCCTGGAAGAACTCGCAACTTTAAGCGTAGATTTGGCAAAGCTAGTTGCTAGTAATCTAGCAGCTCCTCCAGTGTTATTAAAAAAACTGGCAAAATCAGAAAATTATACTGTCCGCCAAAAGGTTTTCGCTAACCCTAACGCCCCAATTAAAATATTGCTTCGATTTAGCGAACACCGTCAACGGTTTGAAGAAGAAGCCGAAAATGAGAATACTTCTAGAGAACGCTTAAAAGAACTTGGTGCTTCAAGTGTAGGTCTAGCAAAAATAGTACTTACCAACCCAACAACACCCCCAGAATTATTACAAAAACTAATATCGAAACAGGATAGTACAACATTAAGCTTCATAGCTAGTAACCCAAGAACCCCTTCACAAGTGCTATATAAACTTGCAAGGAGAGATTGGTTTATCCGCAGAAACTTGGCTGCTAACCCTAATACTCCAACCGATCTATTGTTAAAACTAGGAAAAGACTATCCAGAGGAACTACTCAATAATCCTATATGGTCTTTACTATTACTTGAGAACCTTAATTTACTAAATCAAATACCTACAGAAACTTTAATAAGTCTGCTTAGATATGATTCTAATAGGTCGTTTATAAAGAGTATAGAAAATGATAAAACATTAGTACCAGAATTGTGGTTGCAAAAGTTAGTAAACCATAGAAGTTGTTACATTCGTTCTTATATTGCCAGACATCCAAAAACTCCTGTGAATTTACTGGATATGTTGGTAGAGGATAACGATGATTCAGTTCGCAAAGAAGTTGCACGCAACCCGAATACTCCTGTTAATCTATTAGAAAAATTAGCAATAGATGATTGTAGATTTATTCGTTCTGATGTCGCCGAACATCCAAATACAGATATTGACTTATTGAATAAGTTGGCATTGGATGATTATTATGTAGTTCGTGAAAAAGTTGCTATCAATCCTAAAACTCCAGTCAACTTGTTAGTAAAACTAGCAGAAAATTACCTAACTAAGTATGTAGTAGCTAAGAACCCCAATACTCCTATCTATCTTTTGGAATATTTTGGAAGACAGAACTGTTATACTCTCCATACAGCAGTTGCTAGCAATGTTAAAACACCCTCTTATCTTCTTGAAAATTTCATAATAAAACAATACAACAACTACCAGCACCATGAACTGATGTATCTCCTCCCTGAAGTTGTTTCTAACCCAAATACTCCTATTTATATCTTACAAAAGCTTGCAGAAAAAAGCGTATGGCAAGTGCGCCAAATTGTCGCTTACAATCGCAATACTCCAGTATACATCCTAGAAAAACTAGCTCAGGATGATGAGCCAGAAGTACGTAAATGCATTGCTTCCAACTCAAAAACACCTGCATATGTCTTAGAAAAGATGACAGACTTCGATTTTCAAAAATGGAATATTTTAAAGGCAATTGCCAAAAATCATAATGCTTCTATTAATACTTTGGAAAAATTAAAAAACAGTAAGTACCCTAGTGTTAGAGACGCTGCTCGAACCAACCTTAGCTCCAAAAATTATCCAGATTTATATCTAGAAGAGTTGATGAATAACTCTGAAAGTGAAGAATAATTTTGGCTAAACCCTTTTTGCAAAAGAGAATCAATATTTAGGAGTAGTCAAAGCCCTGCGAAAGCCAGTCTCCAAGATGGATTTGTCCCCTTTTCCCCCACCCTCTTGACAAAAGTGCAATTACATTAGCTTCTCACGGATGACAGAGTTATGCCGATGCCTTTGTGGGTTTTCTCACCCTAGAAACTGAAACAAGCAGTTTATTAATTGGCACTTCAAAAGTACGAGGAAAAATTCCCGCTTACAGTGCATTTGGTTATGGAGAACTGTTTTTTCCAGGGGAAACAGCTATTAAGCGTTTGAGTGCTGCCTTAGCTGCCGATATAGTCATCGAGCAATTTTTGCCGAAAGTCGAATTTAATCCAGAGACAAATCGTAAATGGCTGTTAGATGCCAAAGAATTTGTACTTAGCGAAGATTTCACCAATGCTTTTTTGCAATTAGAACGCGACAACGGCAAACCAGTTTGGCAAGATTTTAACCCGCGCATCAAGATACGTGCTGGCATGTCTAACGAATATGGGATGGAATTACAACGTGCTTATCGCCAATTTGAAAATAAAGAATTACTTTCGTATAAGCGCACACTCGAAAATTCTTGCAAACAAGTTCAGGTAACGCTAACGGCTTTTTTAGAACGCAGTATTAATCGCTACGCTGATGCTGATAAGAGCGGATTGCATGAAGCCGTTATGCTTTTAAACCGACTGACTTATTCGTATTTAGAACTGCAAAGCGATACTCCACGCGACCAATGTTACAATCTTGTTACAGAACTGCGTGTAACTGAAGCGTTTCTCGATTCCAGATTGCAGGTAACAATTAATAACGAAACCACTAAAAAGCTACTTAATGAAATCCTGTCTTTAAAATTACGGCAGCAACAATTACAAGATAATTCAACTCAAGAAGAACTACAAGCGATCGCCGAACAATTAAAGACAGCGATCGCCGATTATCAAAAAGCCGCAAATGCCGAAATTGAACAAGCTCGACAACTTCGCCTACAGGGTCGCACGCAGGCAAACGAACAAGCGACTAAAGCGATTGCTGCCAGTGAAAAACACCTAACTGTCACTGAAAGCCATCTCGAAACAGCCACCGACAAATTAAATGAGTTAGTAGCAGAAGAAAGCCGTTTTCGCAATCAGTATTTAGTTATATATCCTGCATTGATTGGTGTTGTTTTATTAGGCTTGCTGATTGTCACCGGGATTTTTAGCCAATCAGCACTATGGGGATTATTACAAAATATTGCAGCTAATTTAGTTAGTTATTTACTAGGATGTGCGATCGCAATTCTAATTTATTTAGGTATAGTTTGGTTTAATTATAGTACGAGCATACGCGATCGCATCTTAAAAGTCCAAAAACAAATTAAACAACTAGAACGCACCGTTAAAGCAACCGCAATCGAATTACGTCGCAACTATAACGAGCAATTAAAGTTAGAGTACGATTTATACGCTCAAAATCTCCGCGTTGAAGCGTTGAATTATTTGATTAAAACTGCTAAACAAAAAACCGAGACTTTACGTCAAACTCTCGATAACTTTTCTCAAATTTATAATAATTTGGTGCGAGAGCGCGAGCAAGCTACGGTAAAGTTTTCTGAAGTTAGACTCGCAGTTTTGACTGACGCGGATAGTGATGCTTATTACCAAAGCTTCCTTTCAACCCTACCAACTAAGAAATTTACGATTGAATGCGTCTGTCGCGCTCAGTCCTGGAAAATTTCTGCTCAAGAATTTCAAAACCAACTTATCCCCTTTGCTCAAAAGCAATTCGAGCAATTGAGTAATTTATCAATTGGGTCTGTATTAAAGCGATCGGATTTAATTGCGGCAAACACTGACATCTTGCGTTTAAATCAACTTTATGATAGTGCAAACTTGTTGCTACGGCTTCAAGATATCGATACTAACTTAAACCCGACTTCGCAACGCGAGACTACCCTCTGGGTGGGAAATAAAGATAAAGAAGAAATTTTTGGGTTTTACAGTCGCTTAAGTCGGAATTTAACCACTTTAGTAAGTGAAGACGAACAACGGTTATGCGTTTTGACCCGTTCGTTAGGATTTCCAGCTTATTTTCTCAGTCAAATTGAGTTTTACCGAGACTGTTACGAGCGTACTCAAAACGAACAAGACGAAATTCCCGATTTAATCCCAGATGAAATTGGTTCGAGTCGGGAATTGAAGCTAGCTTATGAAAGTTTGGTTTTGGCGATCGCGCTTAAGGTAGTATCCCCAAGTTCTCAAGGAGACTATCAGTTCAACGGTCAGTCGCTTGGTAAAGACCGCGAACAAATTGCTTTGGCCTTGGCAACTGAGTTTACCTTTCAGGAACTATATGGGGAACTCAAAGAAAGCATAGAAGCGTTTGAACACGATTTGATTTACCAAAATTTAGATGAATTGGCAACATCAGCAAAAAATTTAACTCGTTACGAGCGTAAGCTTTTGGATAACTTACTCTCAACCTATAACCCTCTCAATTAAACCCATGTAAAATGCGTTAAGCTGAAGCTAGAACTGAGCAAGTCAACACCTAATAGATATGCCTGTGTACAAAGTCGAAGCACAAGTAGACACAAAGCAGCTTTTACAAGTCGTTGAGCAAATGCCTCAACCTGATTTTGAGGCATTTGTAACACAGGTATTGATGCTCCGCGCTCAACGTCAAGTTCCGTCGCTTTCATTATCAGAGTCAGAATTAATATTAAAAATTAACCAATCCATTCCTGACTCACTACAGCAGCGGTTTAACGACCTGATTACTAAACGACACTCACTGACACTAACTGATGCAGAACAAGCAGAGTTAATTAAGCTTACCGATCAAATTGAAGATTTAGATGTCAAACGTATCGAATATTTAGCTCAGTTAGCTCAGTTAAGAAAGCGATCGCTCACTGAAGTTATGCAAGATTTAGATATCCAGCTTCCTGCCTGTGTCTGAGGATAAAGTTACTAGTACAGGACTTACGCAAAGCCCCCCTTTTTAAGGCAGGGCTGTTTCATTTTTCGGAGAAAATAAGTGGATTCACACAGTATTGTAGGGGCGGGGTGAAGAGCGCCCCTACGACTAACCTAAATTCAAACGAAAAAATAAGACTTCCAGATTTTTCTATAAAGAATGAAACAGCCCTGCCTTAAAAAGGGGGGTAGGTTCCGATCTCCAAGGACTAGAACGCTTAGTTTTTCGTATAGTGTGCGTAAGTCCTATAGTAAACAGCGACGGATGTACGCAAACGAGAAGAACTAAAGCAAATTTCATCTAAATAGAGTACAGTGCGTAAGTCGAAATTGTCGTAGGGGCACGATAATATCGTGCCCTGACTGTATTTTATGCAAATGCAATCTGCTGTATATTTCAGGTTCGGTAGATGCAATTTAGAAAAAACACGATCATCTAATAGATTAACTAGATTATTTGGGGATTATAATCATGTTATTTAGTTAAATGTAGGGTTTAACTTTGCGATGAGATGAAGTCAGATTAGAGAAACTGCCCATGCAGTCGTTTGAACCAGGTTTAATCGAGCGCCAACCAATTACTCAAAATATACTACGAACCATCCGACTGATTGGTGAGTACAAAGGCAAGCAGGAATTGTTCAAGCAACAGTCACCTCAACTTTTGAAAACACTACAACAAGCCGCCATTATCCAAAGTACCGAATCATCGAATCGCATTGAGGGAGTCGAAGCACCCCTTCAACGAATTAAGGCATTGATAGCGCAGAAGACTACGCCCCAAAACCGCTCCGAGCAGGAGATTGCTGGATACCGAGATGTTCTCAAAACTATTCATGCTAACTACGAAAATATCTCTTTTAACACGAACTTAGTGCAACAGTTGCACAGAGATTTGTATCAGTTTTTTCCAAGTGATAGTGGTCGGTGGAAGCCGTTTGACAACAATATTACTGAAACTCGACCAGATGGCTCAACTGTGGTTCGGTTTGAAACAGTTTCAGCTTTTCTCACACCAAGTGCCATGATGCAATTACACGAACGCTTCAACTTTATCAAGCAAGCAGATGAAGTTGAACCATTGCTTCTGATTCCTACGTATATTTTAGATTTTCTGTGCATTCACCCGTTTCGAGATGGTAATGGTCGCATGGCTCGTCTATTGACCCTACTGCTGCTTTATCAAGCAGGTTATGAAGTAGGTCGTTACATCAGCTTGGAAAAAATTGTTGAGCGAAGCAAGGAAAGTTATTACGATACTTTGTATAAGTCGTCGCTCTCGTGGCATGAGGGACAGCATACTCTACTCCCTTGGTGGGAATATTTTCTCGGTGTTATTCTCTCAGCTTACCGAGATTTTGAGCAACGTGTTGGTTTGCTGACTGTAAGTCGAGGAGCAAAACGCGAGGTAGTGTTTGATGTAGTAGAACGATTGCCGAATCAATTTCGATACTTAGATATTGAGCGTGCTTGCCCTAGTGTTAGTCGTCCAACAATTAATCGGGTTTTGGCTGAACTGCGCTCGGCTGGTAAAATCAGTTGTATTAAACCAGGTCGAGATGCGATTTGGGAAAAAACACAATCTTAATCGACAACTCCATCCCCTCGACGATGGCAGTTCTCCCGTTGACAAGAATACATATAAACCATAGCATCTAATCAGATGTCTTTTTAGATGTTTTATTAAATGCTATGGGAATTAGAATTAATCTCGAAAATATTCAAACTCTCACCGACTTTAAGCGAAACGCCAAAGACTACGTAGAGCGGATTAAGGCAACAAAATCTCCGCTTGTGTTAACGGTCAACGGAAAAGCTGAGGTTGTAGTCCAGGAAGCGCAAGCGTTTCAAGACATGATGGATAAGCTAGAACGTGTCGAGTCAGAACTAAAGACGCTCAAGCTTGAAACGTTACGACGAGAAATTGCCATTGGAATTGAGCAGCTTGAGAACGGTCAGTATACCGAATACGATGAAGAATCCCTTCCAGCTTTTTTTGAAGACATCAAAGCACGAGGCCGTAAAAGGTTGGAACAGAACAACACTCTCTGAGCCGATTTAAAATTTCGACTCAGGCAGCGCAAGACCTTGAGGATATCTGGAGCTACGTTGCCAAAAATAATCCACGAGCTGCTGACAACCTTTTTGACAAGTTGCGTGAAATGTTTGCCAAACTTGCCAAATTTCCGCAAATGGGACGGGGACGCTCAGACTTGGCTGTTTCTCTTCAGAGTTTTCCTGTTAGAAATTACCTTATTTTTTATCGAATTATAGAAGAAGGAATTGAGATTGTGCGTATTATTCATGGTTCGCAAGACATAGAACAAATCTTTAAAGAACTTGAGGATGCAGATTAACAGGTAAAAAAATATTGGCTAGCGATCGGTTTCATAGTTCCAAGGGTTACAAGATCCCCGACTTCTTGGAGAAGTCGGGGATCTGACCCCTGCGACATGACATTTTTAGGGATGAAAGTAAAACGCTATGCCTAAAACCGCATAAGTTATTAGCAATAAAACACCCTCTAACCAGTTAGAACGACCATCGTTACTAATTGAGTTAGTGATTATCACTGCCATTGCGACTGCCACTAGTTCAAAAGGATTAAAAATTAAATTCATTGGTTGACCAATTACCCAACCAACTAAAACTAAAATAGGAGCTACGAACAGGGCAATCTGCAAACTAGAACCTATTGCCACACTCACAGCTAACTCCATTTTGTTGTTGATGGCGAAAGTAACACAAGTGATATACTCGACAATACCCCCAAAAAGGGGAATTAAAATTACACCTGTAAATAAGCTCGTTAAACCGAGAGTTGAAATCGTTTTCTCAATACTTTCAACAAGGATATCAGATACAAATACAAGCACTACAGTACAAATTAACAATATACCAATTGATAGCCCTAAATTTACTTCCTCTTCACTCTCTTCAGTTTCAATCTTTTCAGTAGTGCTATGTACTTCTTCTTGTAAATATATATATTTATGAGTTTTCATCGAGAAGAATAACATTAAAACATAATATACAAGTAATAAGATAGCTGCTGCATAGGAAAAATTGTTGATAGTTGAGATTGGCAAACCTGTAGAAGTAAATTGAATAGCAGCAGGTGTTAGTAGAACAATTAGCGCTAGAGTCAAAGAAGAACTATTAATGCGAGCTACAGCAGGTTGAAAACTTTGTTCGCTGAAACGCAACCCACCCAAGAAAATAGCAAGTCCCAATGCCAAAAGCAAATTGGCAATTATTGCCCCAGTTAAGCTGGCTTTAACCACTTCAACTAAACCAGCACGCAGGGCAACAATGGAGATAATCATTTCAGTCGCGTTGCCAAAAGTCGCGTTGAGTAAACCACCCCAAGCTGAACCGATAACAGTTGCGATCGCTTCAGTCGAGTTAGCGATTAATGCTGCTAAGGGAATAATTGCTATACCCGAAGTGATGAAGATAACTAAGGGAGGTAAATGCAGCGATTGTGCAGCGATCGCAATTGGCACAAAAACCAGCATCAATAACAAAATTACATTTTTCTTTGTCATCTTTATTACTTTCCAAGCAATTTTTTATTTTGATTGCGGATATTCACAAAGAACATCGGTTCGTAAGCTATTCTACATTTAAATTACATTAAAAATATTCAGTTGATTTAACTATACGCATTCCTGCTGCTGCAAACCTTGCAAAAGCCGCATCCGCAGCCTCAGTATAATCAACTACCCCAGGTACAACTACAGGGGAAGTACAATCTTCTAATAAATAAACTTTCTTTGCTAAACTCGCATCAATTTGCTGAATCTCCGTTAGCAAGTCATCAATTGTCCAAGCAACGCAATGACTTTTTGCCTGTCCGCCAATAATCACTTTATCGTATTCTAATAATTGCTGAATCAATCGCGCATTCTTCTGCGCTATCGGACGGTTGTCAAAACTCTCTAAAACCTCCGGACGCAAAATTGAATAATTTTCAGTTAAAGGATTATCACCTTTGATTTCAAACTGAGTTTGACTGTCTCGCGCTATACAATGAAAAAATATTGCCTCTTCGACTGCTGAAACTAAGGCATGACCGATACCACCTAACATCGAATGGTAAGACCATACAGTAAGAGGATATTTGCCATCTTGCGTAAGTTTTTTGACATAATAATAGGCGTGTTTTTCTAATAATTCATAGCTAGATTTCAAGCTAAAAGCTACTGCCCGATTAACTTTCCAAATCCCCTGGTCTATGTCTGCTGGTGTAATATTGGTTGCGGCGGGTATAGGATGTTCGCCTGCATCGTTTATCCAGAAAATCGGGTGAAATATTTGCATGGCTGTATGGGTATCCAGCGTTGGCACAATTGTTGTAATTGTTGCCAAGTTACGATAGATAAATTCACACAATCTAACATTATCTTCAATCGCACCTTTACCAGTTTTGCCACCAACAAATAATTCAAAATCGGGAATACAAAAGGTGTTTTGTACGTCGATTAATAGTAGGCAAATTCGGGATTTATCTTGTAATGCGGGCTGAATGTTATGCTGTTTAGCCCAAGTTTGAGCTTCTACGGCACGTTCTTGATAAGGTACGCGCCAAACTTGGCTGACATTTGTCGGGTTGAAGTGTGAAGGTATTGGTAATTGCGATTTTTGAATATTCATCATGAAATTTATAATTATTTCTTGTTAGGATAGCAGGTAACAATGCTTTGACTAAGGAGTGCTATACTTATGGTAAGCTACGAAGTTCGCACTTCATCATGCATGAAAATCGAAAGGTGATACCTATGGTAAGCTACGCTAACGCTCTCGATTATTTCCTTTCTTGAATGAAATATTGACTTATATTATATAATAATCTTTGATGTCTTTCTGCTGAAATTGTGCCAATTGACCCAATTATATTGTTGCGTGAAATAATTGTTAAAAAACTTAATCGGAATAACAGATTCGCTAATCAAACCACTATCTTGAAAATCATCATCACTCCTGTGAGATGATTTCATCGAAATTAGAAATATATTGTTTTAATTGGGTGCTAATTCCACATACTAAAAAATCTTGATATTTGGGCATTTCTCTTAAAAGAAGTGCCGGACGGTTTTTAATTTCTCCGTTTGCTTGCGGAATCGGAGTTAAAATAATATTACCTTCTTTCATAATTAGGATTATATTCTTTAATTGATTCTAGAGTATATTCAGGTTCATTTTCTCCATAACATTGATTTAAGTTCTTCAAGCAAAAATCTTCCCAATTACCTCTTTCCTGTGTATCGGTTTCTAAATAAATAGGAATAATAAATACTTTTGTTCCTTCCGGAATAGAAATAGAATCTAGTAATTCTATTTTACCATCTTTAACAATTGCTAAATGTTTTAATGTCATGATGATATCTCCTCGTTTTTTTGTATTTTAGCATCTTTACAGACAGTGATACCTACAGCAAAATATGCAAATCTGTTCCTCAAATCCTAATAGCTATCTTTTAAAATCTTCAAATCGCAACATTACAACATCGTCACGTTATGATTTTGCCACATTACCTATTTTCCATTCTCGCAATGCAGCAATAATTCGAGTGTTTGCTTGAGGAAATTCAAACTGTTCCAACTCATCTAAACTTACCCAGCGCACTTGTTCGCATTCAATTGGTTGGGGAGAACCTGCTAAATGACGACAATGATGTACAGTTAAAGTGACGCGCAAGTGAGTGTAAGTGTGGTCGATAGTAATTAAATGCTTTCCAACTTCGATTTCAATTCCTAACTCTTCTTGAATTTCTCGTTTGATACATTCTTCGACTGTTTCCCCTGGCTCAATTTTTCCCCCAGGAAATTCCCACAAACCCCCCATTGTGCCATTGGGAAGACGACGGTCAATTAATATTTGTCCTTGTTCGTCCCAAATAACAGCAACACCGATAATTTTATGCGGTAGGAGCGATGTGGTTTGATTCATTTTTTTTTAAGTTATTAACGATTGAATATTCGTACTTTATATTACTTAAAAAACGTCCCTCTATTTATAGCGATTTTTGTAGACAATACGCTTGGTGTTAAGCTCAAAAATCAATTGCGTAGGTTGGGTGTAACGTAAGCGCACGCAGGCTACGCTATAACGCGCAGCGTGTCCCCTTGGGACGAGCGTGGAACCCAACATCTTGCGTTGGGTTACGCTTCGCTCCACCCAACCTACAATTATCCTTAACACCAAGCGTATTGTTTTTGTAGAAGTCATGAAAAGTCAATAAACACCAAAGACCCGATATCTTGAAGATACCGGGTTTCTGGGTTCAAATAAACTATATCGCTAGGTGTACGGCACAGAATAGTGCCCCGGAGACGTAATCTTGACGTTCTGTATTTTACCGAACTAAGAAATGCTACATATTTAAATATGAAATTTCAGCTAATTACCGTTGAATAACTCAAACAGGGCAAATTTTGAATTGCTACTTAGCTTCACCGTCGCCAATATCAGTTCCCTGCAATGCGACTTCAAAATTCATGCGTTGCTCGGCATTTCGCAAGAAATAACCGCTAATCATTGCTGACGCTAACAAGCGACCCAGACTTTCACGGCTAGTAGAAACCGTAATACCAAAATGCTCGGAAGGCAGGTGTCCTAGTAACCCGACGATATTACGCTCCATTACCTGAAAAACTTCCGAAGATGATGGTTTGGAAAGTTGGGTAACGGTTTCTGGGCTCAAAGACTTGACGTACTGCCACAGCAAGTTACTGGTTTCTGAGTTGCTATCGAAGAATTCGGAAACTTGATTGGATGGATTACTCACGTTATACCTCCTATACTTTTACAGCTTGCTGCGGTTGTTGCTATTGTAACCATAGATATCTGATATCTACAATTTCTTGAACCGAACTAACTGTTTTCTGCTTCTGCAAACTAATGTAACAATCTATTTTGCAGATGAAGGTCGTTGTAACCGTACCAAAAGCAGGGTGTTTTTATCACTTTGAAGAAGGGGAGGTGGCAAGGAGAGGGAGGAGAGGTGGGAGTAGGGGAGTAAAGGAAATAAATTATTCTCAATTCTAAACTCCTAACTCCTAACTCCTAACTTCTAGCTTGCCAAATACTCGTTTATATTAAGTTTTGATTTACGGAGTTTAGTCAAGGCTTCGCGTTCAATTTGTCGCACTCGTTCGCGGCTAATACTGAGTATTTCACCGATGCGAGCTAGTGTCATTGATTGCCCATCCATTAATCCAAACCGCAATTGGATGACTTCACGCTGCTGAGGTGTTAAGTCTCCCATGACCCGCTCTAACTCATTTGACAGCGAAGATTGCATCACAAACTCTTCGGGAGATGCACCAGTATCTTCGAGCATTTCGCCGAGTTCGGTGTCATGATTATCACCTAATCGTAAGTCGAGTGAGAGAGGCAAGCGCGACCTTTCCAGATACTCGCGGACTTGTTTGGCGGTTAGGTCTAATTCGAGGGCTAATTCCCCTACACTTGGCGCACGTCCTAGTTGTTGGGACAGTTGACGCTGGGCTTTTTTGATTTTATTCAGTTTTTCAGTTATATGAATTGGTAAGCGGATGGCGCGACCTTTTTCGGCGATCGCACGAGTTATTGCTTGTCGTATCCACCAATAAGCATAAGTCGAAAATCGATACCCCTTAGTCGGGTCGAATTTCTCTACTCCGCGCTGCATTCCGATGCTGCCTTCTTGAATTAAGTCAAGTAGGTCAACATTACGTTTTATATATTTTTTGGCAACAGATACCACTAATCGTAAATTGGCTTCCACCATCTTACGTTTGGCAAACTCACCTTCTGCGATCGCTGCGTTTAACTCTCTCGGTTCGAGTTGTGTCGCTTTAGCCCATTCATCTAATGTTGGCTGACGACCGATTTGGATGGCAAGAGATTCTCTGGCTTCGTGCAATGTAGTTGCACGCTGTACCTGTTTGCCATAAAAAATCTCTTCCTCGTGAGTTAAAAGTGGCACTTTGCCAATCTCACGTAGGTAAGTCCGCACGAGGTCTGTGGCTGTCTGAGCGGTCTTCATGGCGCTACTTCTAGGTAATTGTGGATTAAGTGGTAGGGTGTGCTTACTGGTAGATGCAACATTTACATAGTTTCCAGTCTGGCTGGATAAGTTGACTGGAATATACACCCAAAGTGGTGCGTGTTTTATATATTGAGTGCCTAGAACTAGACACCATTACAATTTGGCGGCTTGTTTGTTTTCAATTTATTGTTATTAACTGCTAGAAGTTACTTTGTTTTGCCTTTTACTCGCAAGTATCTACGGTTAGATAAAAAGTGACGAGTTAAACATTTTCGGCGTGTTCTTTAGAGTATTAAAGATTGTAACATTTATTATAAATTTTGAATAGCTGTTAATTCTCTATTTTATTTCTAACCCCGATTCTAAGGGCAAAGTTACCTGACTCTAGCTAAAAAGTTATTTAGGAAATGTATAAAGTAATGTAACAAATTCTCAGAATTTGAGGGAGTAAGGAGTGGGGAGTAGGGAGACAAGGGAGACAAGGAGAAATCTTTTCTTGCCCCTCGTATCCTACTCCCTACTACCTACTACCGTTAATTAAGGTTGTATTCCTGAATTACCTGCACATCTAAATCCGTAGTTTGTAATGAGCGAATGGCCGCTGCGGTGGCTTTCGCACCGGCGATGGTAGTGATAATGGGGATTTTATAGGTTAAAGCGCTGCGTCGAATGAGTCGCGCATCGGTTTGGGCTTCTTCACCAGAGGGAGTATTGATGATTAGTTGGATTTTGCGGTTTTTGATTGCATCGAGTACGTGGGGACGACCTTCATGGAGTTTTAAAATTAGTTCCACGTTTAAGCCATGTTCTTTAAGTATGCGTCGAGTTCCATCGGTGGCAACGACTGTAAAGCCCATGTCGATAAATTCTTGAATAACAGGGACGCAAGTTGTTTTGTCGCGGTCGTTCATCGATACAAATACCTGACCTTCAAGAGGTAACTGTTCTCCTGCGGCAAGTTCAGCTTTGGCAAAAGCACGTCCGAAGTCCTTATCAATGCCCATAACTTCACCAGTCGAACGCATTTCTGGACCAAGAATTGTGTCAGTGCCAGGAAACTTATTAAAAGGCAACACGGCTTCTTTGACGGCGATATGCGATGGAATCACCTCTTGGGTAAAATTAAGTTCCTCCAAGGTTTTGCCCGACATAATTAACGATGCTAATTTAGCAAGGGGTACACCTGTCGCTTTTGAGACAAAGGGCACGGTGCGGGATGCTCTGGGATTGGCTTCGAGAATGTAAACTTGGGGTGAGTAGCTATGGGCATTAACTACAGCAAACTGGATATTCATCAGTCCGATGACTTTCAGCGCTTTAGCTAACTCAGTCGTCCAAACTCGGATTTTGTCAAGTACTACAGGCGAGAGCGAAATCGAAGGTATGCTACAAGCCGAATCACCGGAGTGAATTCCAGCTTGCTCAATGTGTTCCATAATACCACCAATTACCACTCGTCCGGTATGGTCTGCGATCGCATCTACATCTACCTCAATCGCATTTTCTAGGAACTTGTCAATCAAAATCGGGTGTTCGGGTTCGACGAGTACCGCAAAAGTCATGTAACGTTCGAGTTCGGTGTCAGAATAGACGATTTCCATTGCCCGTCCACCTAAAACGTAGCTGGGACGCACAACGACAGGATAGCCAATGCGTTTGGCAACTACCAAAGCATCTTCGTAAGTGCGGGCTATACCGTTAGCCGGCTGGGCAATATCGAGTTTTTGGAGAATTTGCTCAAATCGTTCGCGGTTTTCAGCTACATCGATCGAATCAGGAGAAGTACCCCAAATTTTTGTTATTTGTCCTTGAAAAGCAAATGACTCCTGACTACTGACAACGGACGACTCCAAATACTTCTGTAAGGGTATCGATAATTTCAGCGGGGTTTGTCCGCCAAATTGGACGATGACACCGACGGGATTTTCGGCTTCAATGATATTGAGAACGTCTTCTTTAGTGAGGGGTTCAAAATAAAGTCGGTCGCTAGTGTCGTAATCGGTCGAAACTGTTTCTGGATTGGAATTAACCATAATTGTCTCGTATCCTGCGGCTTTGAGTGCGTAAGCAGCATGACAGCAACAATAGTCAAATTCTATACCTTGCCCAATACGGTTTGGACCTCCACCCAAAATCATGACTTTGGGTTTGGTAGTAGGCAAAATCTCGGTTTCGTCTTCGTATGTAGAATAGTGGTAGGGAGTAAAAGCTTCAAATTCGGCAGCGCAGGTGTCTACAGTTTTGTAAACTGGAATAATACCAAGTTGTTTGCGGTATGTCCTTACTTCGTCTTCATTCGTTTTAGTCGCAAATGCAATTTGTCTATCGCTAAATCCTTCGCGTTTTACATCATACATTTGCTCTTTTGTCAACTGCTGCAAGGGAGTGCGTTTGAGGAATTTTTCGACCTCTAAAATTTGCTGCATTTTGTCGAGAAACCAAGGGTCAATCCCGGTTAATTCAAAGATATCATCAAGACTCATCCCCAGTAGCATGGCATGACGCAGGGCAAAAATGCGTTCGGGATTGGGGGTGCGAAGTTGGGCGCGGATTTGTTCGCCGCTGGGGAGTTTTTCGGTGCGATCGCATCCCCATCCAGCGCGTCCTGTTTCTAGCGAACGTAGGGCTTTTTGAAAGGACTCATTAAAAGTGCGTCCAATTGCCATTGCTTCGCCGACTGATTTCATTTGCGTGGTTAAAACAGGTTCGGAACCGGGGAATTTTTCAAAAGCGAACCGAGGTATTTTAGTAACGACATAATCGATAGTTGGTTCAAACGATGCGGGAGTCTGTTTGGTAATGTCGTTTCTAATTTCGTTGAGGGAATAACCGACAGCTAGCTTTGCTGCCATCTTCGCAATTGGAAATCCAGTCGCTTTACTCGCTAAAGCCGAACTGCGGGAAACACGGGGGTTCATCTCAATTACGACTACATCGCCATTGACGGGGTTGACAGCAAATTGGATGTTGGAACCGCCTGTTTCAACGCCAATTTCGCGGATAATTTGAATCGCCATATCCCGCAACCGCTGATATTCTTTATCGGTAAGAGTTTGGGCGGGTGCGACCGTGATTGAGTCGCCAGTATGGATACCCATCGGGTCGAGGTTTTCAATCGAACAGATAATAACTACGTTATCTGCTAAGTCGCGCATAACTTCGAGTTCGTATTCTTTCCAACCCAATAGCGATTGGTCGATGAGGATTTGCGATACTGGGGATGCATCGATTCCCCCCTGTGCCATTTCCGCAAACTCTTCTTCGTTGTAAGAAATACCTCCCCCTGTACCGCCCATTGTAAACGCCGGACGGATAATTAAAGGATAAGTACCAATGCGGCGAGCGATCGCTTTCGCTTCTTCTAAGGTTGAAGCTGTACCGCTAGGGCAAACCTGAACGCCAATTTTTGCCATTGCCTCGTTAAACAACTTCCTGTCTTCGGCTTTCTCAATGGCTGGCAACTTCGCGCCAATTAATTCAACATTATATTTATCTAATACCCCATTTTTTGACAGCGCCACCGCGAGATTCAATGCCGTTTGCCCTCCCATCGTTGGTAGTAATGCATCTGGGCGTTCTTTAGCGATTACTTTTTCCACAAATTGCGGTGTTAGCGGTTCGATGTAAGTCCGGTCGGCAGTTTCCGGGTCGGTCATTATTGTGGCTGGATTGGAGTTAATCAATACTACCTCGTAGCCTTCTTCGCGCAATGCTTTGCAAGCTTGAGTACCCGAATAATCAAACTCACAAGCCTGTCCAATCACGATTGGTCCGGACCCAAGTAACAAAATCTTCTTAATATCGTCGCGGCGGGGCATAGTCTTTGTGTTTGAGTAGGAGAATACAAAACTTGATTGTAAGGTTCTTTAACACTTATCTAGCGATTTGTCATCAACTTTTGTTAATTTGAGATTGGATAACCCATAGGCAATGGCGTGCCGCCAAACGAAAAGGCTTACAGCGTATGCAACACAGGCTTTACGTCCATTCTTAAAACTTCAAATAAAGAAAAATATTACCACTTTATCTTTCAACTTTGAGTTTTAACAGTTAATTTCATTCCTGTTTATTTGCATTTCTTTAACGTTAAGCGATTTATTTTCAATAAAAGCGAGAATTAATATCAAAAAGTTTTAACATTAAATCTGGTTAATTATTTTTAAAAAATATATTTTTGTAGGTTGGGTGTAGCTCTAAGCGAAACCCAACAATTATGTTGGGTTACACTAACGTTCCACCCAACCTACCCTACTTTAGACTCTGGATAAATAAAAATATTTCCTAATAAGCATCTTTTGAGTAACATTTTAACTAACAGAAATTTTTAGATTCGATTAAGCATAAAAAAGCAGAGAGATAATAATGTTACCTCCCTGCCTTTTGTTATAAAATTTTCACCACATAGATTCCAACTTAAAAATCGGTCTTATTGATGAGACAAATTTTAACTAATTTTTGATTAATTATGAGTAAGTTGGACATATCCCAAAGTTAAACTATCTTTTGCTAAGAAATGAGCCAAATGGTAAGCTCTTTCTTCGGTTTTCAGTAAAATTTGCTCGTACAAATACCGTGTCGCCCGGTCGCCCAAACTCTCTGCCTGAGAGGCTTGACGGCGAATTAGACCAATCATTGCTTGTTCGGCTTTCAGGTCATTTTCTACCATTTGACGGCAAGAGAAAATACCATCAGCTTCTTGTTCAAAGCAGCATAATTCAGCCAACTTAGTTAGCGAAGCTACAGGTACACCACCTAGCCCATCTAAACGTTCGCCAATGTCGTGAACGTGTCCTTGAACTTGGTCATAACTCTCATTAAAAAACTCATGTAATGAGTAAAATTCTGCACCTTCAACAACAAAATGATGCTTTTGATACTGCAAATATAATGCCTGGAAGCTAGCCAATACAATATTAAATCCTTCGCAGACTGGAGTAGTTACACTTTTATCCAGCAAGATGGGATTGTCATAAACTTGACCAAAATTGCGTAAAACGGTTTGTGTTTCTGACATTGTTTTCCTCTCTTTCTAACGACTATATTTTTTAATCGCTTAGTTTTTACATATTAGCACTCATTATTATGAAGGCGAGCCTGAAAAAATATTCAATAATGTAGATTTTTTTTATTATTAAATGCTGTTTATTGTTTCTTTTTTTGCATACGCCGATAGTGCCAATTAGTCAACCCCAGTCTAGGCGCTATTGACAGAATTACAGTCGCGTGATTGTTTATACTGCATCTGAGCGGAGCCAGCATAGACATTACTTTTTATGTTTTCGAGTTTTGGCACTGTCACATTTTTAGTAGACGCAATCCAAATTTCCGAACGTCAAAAATTAATGTCAGATTTTTTTTCAAAACTTACTGAGAATAGTTTGCACTTAGTGTATCCTTGATTAAAGAAGCTCAACTCTTATCTTTATCAATTGATGGGAGTAAAAACGCTTTCATAACTGGGAAATTATTGCATTTTTAAAGGAGTTTGCTTGAAACCGATCATTTCGCAACCAGGGACGAAGCATATTGTTGAGGTAAATTTGGCAGACCGCTGGCAAATTTTTAGACGCTTGCAAGAACTGGATATTCCCAGTTGGTGCGAGACCGACCAACCTTTAACAGTTGCGATCGCAAATCCAACACATGCAATTCAAGTTTGGTGCGTGATTCGACAATTAACTGCTTCCCGTCACGACTTGATTCAAACGCTCAAACAATCCTGGCATCGCGTCTAAACTAGAAAGTTTGTAAAAATGAGGACTCAAATAATGGGTAAAATTAACAGTAATGATTTTTCTGAGTTTAGCCTTGAAGGACGTTTTCTTTCGTTCGTTATCAAAGACGGCTACAAGCTCAAAGGTTTGATGATTGGGACTGCGGAAGGTGAATCCTATGTAAAATTAGCGAAGCATTTGCGGGCTGCGTTTGATTTGCGATTACCGCCAGGTACTTGGTTGCAAATTCGCGGTGTAAAAACATACGATAGCGCGGGTGAAGTCAAGCTCAAAGCCGAGCGCATTACAGCCGGTCGCAATGGAGATATGACAGTCTCATCATCTCAAACGGATGACGTTAAACCTGCTAAGAAAGCGACTATTTTGATGTGCCAGAAGTCAGACTGCATGAATCGCGGAGGTAAAGCAGTTTGTCAAGCGCTCGAAAAAGAATTGCGCGATCGCAATCTGTCAAACCAGGTAACAATCAAAGGTACAGGTTGTATGAAAAATTGTAAAGCTGGTCCCAATTTGGTAATGCCCGATAAAACTCGTTACAGTCGGATTCAACCGCAACAGATACCTGCACTGGTTCAAAAGCACTTTGCAGCATATCAAGCAGGTGAAAATCAAGATAATAAAACAACGATTTCGAGACCTGCAACTAATTCGTTGACATTTATTTAATAGAATTTTTTACTAAAAAAGGAATAATTACTTAAGTGCAATTTCTTAAGCATTTTATTTGCAAATTGTTTGTAAATAGACTTGATAAATGTACTTAGTTAAGTTTTGGCTGTAGAAACGCGATTAACGTCGGTCTTTACAGTCGATTTGTAGTCAGTAAATTACTTTATATTTTGTATAGCCAACTCCTAACTTCTAACTTCTAACTCCTAACTTCTAACTCCCAACTCCTAACTCTCTCACATTGATTCTAAGCGATCGCGCAATTTACTACTGAACATGTCAATGATGGTGACAACTACCAATAACACCAACATCATTGTTGTAGCTTTGTTGTACTCGAACCCATCGATGTAACTTTTGAGTTGGAAACCAATCCCACCCGCACCTACTACACCTAAAACGGACGCAGCACGGATATTATATTCAAACATCCATAGGGTATATCCCAAACTGAGCGGTAATACTTGCGGCAAAATTCCGTATTGTGCGACTTGAATTTTTGATGCACCAGTAACTTGTAGAGACTCAAGCGAACGCGAATCGACGTTTTCGATCGCTTCTTGATAGAATTTTGCCAGATAACCAATAGTATAGATACTCAAAGCCAAAGTTCCAGCGGGCGCACCAAGTCCGGTAGCGGCGACAAACATTAGCCCTAAAATGATGGAAGGAACCGAACGGACGATGTTTTGGAGGAAATTCGCAGACCACTGTAACCATGTTGGGGCAATGTTTCGAGAACTTGCGATCGCAATTGGTAACGATAAAATTGCCCCGATGGTTGTCCCCCAAAGTGACATTTGCACGGTTTCGATTAGCGCTTTGACGGCAATATCAACAACTTCAAGATTGGGTGGAAACAACCGCGAGATAAAATCAGCGATGTAGGGAGAACTGTTTTTAAGGAGTTCAAAATCAACTTTGAGTCCTTGTAGTGCCCACGTATAAACTGCGACAACTACAAGTAAAAAGATGCCATTACGTACCCATGTATTAGAGGGTTTGAGCTTAGAATTAGGAAAATGTGTCATTGCAATACCCGTGTAATTACCTTCACTTTACACTTGAAAGTTGTGAAAATCGGTTTTGCAAATTATCGCAGCAACCATCGTAAACAATACGTCCAGCATCTAAAACTATTGCACGTTTAGCATATTTAGCGGCAATCTCCAAGTCGTGTAAAACGGTAATGATTGTCATCCCGCGTTGAGAATGTAACTCTGATAGAGTTTCCATAACTTGATGCGTTGCCATGACATCTAATCCTGTAATCGGTTCATCAGCGAGGAGAATTTGCGGAGATTGAATTAAAGCGCGTGCGATCGCAACTCGTTGTTGTTGTCCGCCGCTTAGTTGGCTTGTTTTTTGATATGCTTGTGCCGATAAACCCAATTGTTCTAATAAATCTAACGCTAAACGTTGGTCTTGTTTGGGGAATCCGAACAGGGTTTGCCAAGTGGTTTTGACTCCCAAACGTCCGCACATGACATTTTCGATTGCCGATAATTGTCGAATCAGTCCACCACCCTGAAACAACATCCCGACATCGCGGCGAATTTTTGGTAAAGTCCGCTCGGTCATCGGTACGCTATTAATATTGATGCTACCTTTAACTAGCGGGATGAGTCCAACAAGCGATCGCAGTAACGTAGATTTACCCGCACCATTCAATCCCAGCAAAACGACAAACTCGCTGCGATTAATTTGACAACTAATTTTATTAAGAATTGGACGATTTAAAGATTTTGAATAAGTTGTAACTATATCTTGGCACTCGATTACAGAGTCATTCATTGGTGAAGGGAGTAGGGAGTAGGGAGTAGGGAGTAGAGGGAGTAGAGGGAGTAGGGGGAGTAGGGGGAATAGGGAAAGATAGAGGAGTCGAGGAAGTCGGGAAAAGCAATTAACTATTTTCCCTTTACCCCTTTCCCTTCCCCTCTTCCCCTACTCCCTACTCCCTACTCCCTACTCACCTTCTACGGTTCAAATCCTGCGCGTTTGAGAGCGTCACGAACGGGTGCAAGGTGACGGTTGTGGTCTACTTTGACTAATTCAGTAGAGTTGTATAAATTACGCAGCAATCCGTTATTCTGCGACTGATTCAATTTCAGCATTGCATTGATAACTTGTCCGCGCATTGGTGCGGGAACGTCATCATCTATAGCTACACCGTGAGCGGGTACACCTGAAATTTTGTGCAATACTCGTAACTGACTTCTTTCTGAATCCGTAATATACGGAGGAAATAAAGCATATTCAGATACTGCCGCTGCATCCGCTTGACCGCGTAAAACAGCTTGTAAAGCCTTGCCATAGTTGCCACCGTAGCTGACTTGTCTAAAAAATCCATCCATGCGATCGCGGTTCGGTACTAAACCCTGACGCACCAATTCGCTGACTGGGAAAATAAACCCAGAACCTGAAGTTGGAGAAGTAAATGCCATCCGCTTACCTTTAAGTTGGGTAAGAGTCGCTTTTGCATTCCCCTGCGTTTTCAAGGGGCTATTTTTGGGAACAACAAATATCGAGTTATAAGTAAATCTTCCAGAGTAATTCGGACGAACTTCAGCTAAATACAACTTTGCATTTGCTAGTTGTTCCGCTTTCAAAGCTGGACGACTGCTCAAAAATGCCACATCTGCACGATTTGCCCGCAAAGCTTCCACAGCTGCGGTATCGTCACCAATCTGTGCGACTACAGGCATTCTCAGTTCTTTAGAAAGAAATCCAGCTACAGCATTCGCTTTAGTTTGCAAATCAGTCGAATCCGAACGACTAGGAAAAACTATTGTTAGTGTTCTTTGTCCTTGGGCAAGTAAAGTTTGTCCTTGTTGGTTAGCGGGTTTAGCATTTGCTTGCATACCCTTAACATTACTGACCGCAAAACCAGTCAGTGCCAACAAGGCAACACCAACACCCAGCAAACCTTTTCCGCTCCGAGTCATTAATCAAGCTCCTCTGCTAGAGTTTTGCAGTAATATCGCGAATTACTATCAACTTATATACATGAATTCTTCAGTATTTTATAAATAAAGTCAATAATTATTTGAATAAATTTTTAATATCTAAGAATTAGACAGACAACCCGTAGATGCAGGCTCGTAGTTGTGCTTGGGCACCTTAGATATGAACACTATTCGCGCTGTACGTGTTCCCTAAGGTCGCGCAACTACTATTTGTGCCGACCTACTTAAGCTTCCTAAATTATTCACAGGAATCTGCTAATTCTTTAAGAAGTTGAGAATATTGATTCTGATGTAATCAGGAATACATCGTTAATAAAAAAACATGATTCAATTCGGGTATTTTGCTTTAAACTGCTACAAGTAAATTTTAGAAAGTAGATAACCAGCATATACCGATGAAAAAATGGATACCAGTTGTTACTTCTGTTGCTTGTTCCTTAATGGTTGCAACCTCGATTAACTCAGTAACTCAAGCGGCAAAACCATTTGCCGACATCACAACAGAAACTTCAATCAAAGCTAGTAAAAACAAGAAACCTGCATTGCCAACAGTTGGCACGGTGAAAAAACTCGTCAACGGTGATAGAGCATGTTACGTCACTTTGATTGATGATAAAGGCAAATCACATAACCTTTATGGAGACTTTAGCCTTTGCGAGCGAGAAAAAGCTTATTTAAATAAAAAAGTCCGCTTGACTTACAAACCAAGCAACATTGATAGTGCAGAATGTCAAGGTCAAGTACCTTGCAACAAGAAGCAAAGAGTCAATCTGGTTTCTAAAATGGAAGTAATTGGTAGTAAAGCTGTAACATCTGCAAACCTACCGAAAACTGGGATAGTTAAAAAAATTACAAACGGTGATTTGTTGTGTTATGTTTCCCTAGTTGATGAGAAAGGTAAACAGCACGAAGTCGGTGCGGATTACGGAATTTGCGGGCAAGAAAAAGCTTACTTGAATAAAAAAGTACGCTTGACTTATGGATTGGCAAATGTCAGCGATTGTCAAAGTGCTGAACCTTGCGGAAAGACTCGGCAAGAGCAAGTTATTGAGAAAATGGAATTAGTTCGTTAAGAGTTAGGAGTTAGGAGTTAGGAGTTAGGAGTTAGGAGTTGGGAGTTAGGAGTTAGGAGTTAGGAGTTTAATAGGATATTTTAAAAGTCTGCGAGCTATAAAAGACTTTTCAAACGTCCTCTAAATACCTTGCTCAAATTCATCAATTGCGAGAATATGATCCGAAATCAACGTGCATTCTTCCAGTAAAGAAATGTTAAGGTCTAGAAGTAGTTCACTTGTGTTAACCTGCTCGTAGCCATTAGTTTCCAAAAACTTTGAAGGTATATCTTCCCTTTTGTGGTAAAGTTTGAGTTTGTTATTTTCCCAAAACCAAACCTCTATTACTCCCAAGCGTCCCATTGTCTCTGGGACACCTCTTTGTGTCTCATCAGTGTAAGCGCAGATAATTTCTGCTTCCTCAGCTATCTTACGAAATTGTCGTAACAGGGTGCTTTTTCCAACACCACCTTGACCCCAAACATTAAATATGAAGCGTCGATTATCCTCTTCTAGAGGCAAAGCCAGATTTTTACGGAAAAGCGAAACCTGTTCCTCACGCCCTACAAATCCTGTTTGCTGGCGCAGCTTGAGGATATCTTGTAGGCTTTTGGGCTTCAACATGCGAGTTCGTCACCAGATTGATTATGCTTGTATATATTAGATACTGGCGGTTCCGCATTAATTCAGGATTAATATTTTTATTTTATACATAAAATAATGTACGTGACTTGCCCGCTTTGATGATTGTGCGTTAGCGAAGCTTGCCGAAGGCATCGCTCATTCGCCCTTCCAGCAGGCTTTGGCGGGAGCGCCGAAGCATTATGGGGGTAGTTACTGTACTATCATTTAACAAGCTAGGGAAAATCGCCAAACAACTAGAAAAACAAATTGACCATCAAGAAGCTTTAATCTCCGAACTGCGGGATTTTTAAGAAAAACTGGGCCGTGCTGCTAACAATCACTTAGAACCAGACCTCAACGACGGTGTAGTTCTCAACATCGCGCCATTCTGGGAAATAGTACCTTGGAATGAAGCCAAAAAATATTGGCAAGAATTAACAGATGGTAAATACGAGTGGTCTACCATTGGTAAACAACTAAGGGAAAAGGGGATAGTTAAATGTTAAAAGAACTTCACCTCCAGCAAGTTGGTCCAGCTGACCATTTTGATGTTGAACTTACCGATAGACTCAATATATTTACGGGCGACAATGGATTAGGTAAAAGCTTTTTACTCGATGTCGCTTGGTGGGTACTCACTGGAGATTGGGTAGACCAACCCGCTTATCCACAAAAAAAGAGACAAGAAAAACCAAAAATTAATTGCCTAATTAGCATCAAACAAAACACCAGAGAATATCAAAGTTACTTTGATTTTTCCGAGCAACAATGGCATAATTTACAAATGCCTCCCTTATTAAAAGAGGTAATTGTTTATGTGCGCGTTGATGGCGGTTTTTCCGTATATGACCCTGCTCGCAAACGCGATAATGCTTATAATTTTAACCAGGATACGCTTTGGAACGGCTTAAAACAAAATGGTAAAGTTCTTTGTAACGGTCTAATTCAAGATTGGGTAACATGGCAAAATCAACCTAGTAAATATCCATTTCAACTATTTTCTAACGTCATTAAAAAACTTACACCTCATCCGGATGAATCTATAGATATTGGAGAAGCAACGCGAGTTTCTGTGGAAGACGTGCGCGATATTCCGACAATTAATTTACCCTATGGTAATATTCCTATTACTCAAGCTTCAGCCGGAATGAAGCGTATTTTAGGACTTGCTTATTTACTTGTATGGACTTGGTACGAACATAAAAAAGCTTCTGAACTACGACAACAAAAACCAACTAATCAAATAGTTTTACTAATAGACGAAATAGAATCTCACTTGCATCCTCGTTGGCAAAGAGTAATTTTACCAGCTATTTTAGATGTGGCGTGTGAATTACAATCCAGAATGAAAATACAGGCTTTAGTAACTACCCATTCTCCACTTGTTCTTGCTTCGTTAGAACCAAATTTTAATGAAGAAGAAGATAGATTATTTTTATTTAAATTAGAACATAAAGAAGTTACCCTTGATGAAATACCTTGGGCTAAACAAGGAGATACAGTCGGCTGGTTAACCTCAGAAATTTTTGGACTCAAACAAGCGCGTTCCAAAGAAGCAGAAATTGCGATAGAAGCCGCAGAGGCATGGATGCGCGTTTCGGATATGAGTGCTTTTCCAGATAATTTGAAAACACAAACACAAATTCATCAAGAACTGCAAAAAGTTTTACCAGGACATGACCCATTTTGGCCCCGTTGGATAATCACATCAGAAAAAAGAAATTCTGGTTTATCAGGGGTATAACGCTAATGATACCGTTTAACCCTCCACCAGAACCACCAGATTTTGATGAAAAAGTACGACAACGAGGAAATGCTTGGTTGGCAAAATATCCAGACCCAAAAAAAGGAACTAGAGATTATTGGTCGCCTTTCAAAAGCAATTTGGCTGATGGTTTAATAATCTTTGTGCGTATTCAGTAATGTACGAACCAGTTGGTACAGTAGAGCATTACCTCAGCCGCGAAAATTATCGCAATTTAACTTACGAATGGAGCAATTTACGCTTTGCTTCTGCTTGGATTAATAGTACCAAAGGCACCCTTGATGACCAAGTACTTGACCCGTTTGATTTGGGAGAAGATTGGTTTGAAATTTTGCTTCCTTCCCTACAGTTAGTGTTAACAGATAAAGTTCCTCTGCAACAACGTGAAAAAGCAGAATTTACCTTGGAACGGTTGCGGTTGTGCGATGATGAACGAGTCCTGCGCCAGCGTCAATCATGGTATCAACTATATCTGGATGGAGATTTAACTCTACAAGGATTAGAAAAAAAGGCTCCAATACTTGCCCGTGCAATTAGAAAAAAGTAGCAAGCAGTTCAAGAGCAATAATATCAATTACTTAGTGGTGCGCTCTCTTTTCTCTAACAGTTTAATTGCAGCAATTTGAGTATTTATCCGGAACTCATACTTGCTGCCTGTATCCAATACACGAGATCTTTCGTATCATTCTTGTAGCATCGCTCAGTAATTATGCTCAAAGTCAGCCGTAAACCTTCACTTTTTTTCCTTTTCCCCTTGACACCACTAAAAACTGCCAAAATCTACTACCTCCAAACCCTAACTTCCCAGCAAATTGAGGAATTTCTCATTTCCCGCACTTCTCTACTTCCTCAACATTCCAAATTCAAGGGTGCAGATTATGAAAAAGCTTGCAAAAGCTACTTAGCCCAAACCCTCAACCCCCAACAATCGAGCGAAGAATTAGCCGCAAGCTTACGAATTCTTTCCAACCCAATGGATTTAACCCTCGTTTCGCTAATGATGGCACAAGGCAACCACCCCAATCTCTTCAATGCTCATCAATTAACTATGCCTCAGCCTTTCTCATAGCTTGGTTCTTTTGACGTAGTTGTTCGATTACTTCTTTTCCGTCAAGTCGTTCCCCACGCTCAAGTTGTTCAACCCCAACCATAATTTCCTGCTTCAATTCCTCATATCGACCTTTGTAGATGCGTTCTCTTTTCTCTAGCAGTTTAATTGCAGCAATAATTACTTCCTCGGTCGAAGCATATTTACCGCTTGTAACTTGATTTTCGATAAATTGCTCTAATTCTGGAGTCAATGGGATATTCATTTCGTGCTGGAACGGAAAAAGTACATTTACGCATTATTTCACCTAGCAAACCTGCCGTTTTTCTGCTTCTATCTGTCGAATATCCTCCTCAAGTTCTGCAAATACTAATTCCGCATCAACAACCTCTCCCCGTTCCGAAGCTTCTACTCCAACCATAATTTCTTGCTTCAACTTCTCATATCTACCTTTGTAAATGCGTTCTTCCTTTAAGAGTTTAATTGCAGCAATAATTACTTCCTCGGTCGAAGTATATTTACCGCTTGTAATTTGACTTTCAATAAATTGCTCTAATTCTGGAGTAAATGGGATATTCATTTTTATACTACTTACCATATTTTGGGCTTTGATATTTCTATTTTAGTGATTGGGGTAATGGTGCGATACTCCGGAGGAGTCTAAAGCGCGATCGCATTTCTTCGCGTGCAGTCTTTGCATATCGCGCTTCCCCCCACAAAATTAAATTACAGCAATACAATCAATCTCGACTAATACATCTTTAGGTAAACGCGCTACTTCGACACAAGCACGCGCAGGTGCGGAGTCTCCGGGAAAATACTGCCCGTAGATTCCATTGACTGTAGCGAAATCGTTCATATCTTTGAGAAAAATATTGATTTTAACGACGTTTTCCAACTTGGCACTAGCTGCTTCTAAAACTGCTTCGAGGTTTGCCATCACCTGTTTGGTTTGCGCGGTAATATCACCCGTACCAACTATTTCACTGGTTTTAGGGTCGAGCGGAATCTGTCCGGAGACAAAAATCATCTGTCCAGAGGCTGAAATTGCTTGGTTGTAGGGTCCAACGGGTGCGGGTGCTGTATCGGTACGAATTACTTGACGATTCATAGTTTTTATGTATTAGAACTGGGATTTATTGATTTCTTAATCGGAATTATCGCATTCAACTTGCAACATTTATTTTGTAATTTACGTCTAAGCGCAAGGGGTTAGCAGCTAAAGGTTGGTAAATTCGAGATTAACAGTTGATATTTTTTATACATATTAATGCTAATCAAAAGTTATATATAGGACTCCTATTTGATTTTTGAAAAAACTCCGTACATCTGAAGAGTGGT
>CAXTCQ010000078.1:0-30283 GCA_964242965.1 uncultured Calothrix sp.
TTCAAACTCTCCCTACCTCCCTACCTCCCTACCTCCCCACCTCCCCTACTCCCTATCTCCTAATTCCCAATTCCTGATTTGCGGTACCGATACTTTCTTGCGAGTTATACTCCTCGTTATTGAAGTAATAATTGCTATAAGGTT
Source organism: uncultured Calothrix sp. (assembly GCA_964242965.1). GTDB lineage: Bacteria > Cyanobacteriota > Cyanobacteriia > Cyanobacteriales > Nostocaceae > JANNFJ01. The sequence continues at coordinate 145 of CAXTCQ010000078.1, forward strand.
CATTTTTGGCAATAATGCCATTTACTACTTGTCCTAAGACGTTTTGACCCGATTTTTCGAGTAGTTCTTTCGCAAACGCAGCACTGACAACATCTGCAACACCCGGACGCACTACAAATAGAACTCCATCTGCCATTTGACCGAGGCTTGCAGCATCAGCACCTACGCTGAGAGCCGGAGTATCAATAATCACGCAATCAAAACTAGCACCGAATAAATCTATCAGTGTAGCCATGCGCTTCGAGTCGAGTAGCGATGCTGGGCTAGGTGGAACAAGTCCGGAGGGGAGGACATATAAATTATCCATGACTTGCACGATCGCACTTCGCAAATCGGACTGTCCGACAATAACGTTACTCAAACCTTCGCTATTGGGCAAATCCCAAATTTGATGCTGAATTGGACGGTGTAAATCGCCATCGACTAGTAAAACACGACGTTCCATTTGCGCTATAGCCATTGCTAAATTTGCGGCAACGGTTGATTTTCCTTCTTTGGGAACGGAACTGGTAACAACAATTACCTTTAGTTCTTTATCAGCACTGATAAACTTCAAGTTTGCTCGCAGCATCCGATACGCTTCGCTGATAGGCGAACGCGGAGTGTCGCGCACAACAATTCTCGGACTCGATATTTCAGTATCATCACCTCTCGAAAATATAGATTTTGGCTTGCTAAATGAAGGAATTACACCCAATAAAGTTAAGCCCATAAAGTCCTTGGCTTCATCAATTGTCTTGATGAATTTGTCGCGGGACTCTAATAGATACATGGTTGCCATCGAAGCTAATATACCTAGTAAACCTGCACTCAAGTAATTAATAGATGGAGAACTAATCGGTTCATCTGGAGTTTCGGCTTTACTAATAATTTGAGCATTACCCAAATTTTGAGTTTCGGTGATGCGGCTTTCTTGCAGTTTTTGTAATAGTAACGAATAGGTCGATTGAGCAGCTTGAACTTTGCGTTCTAACTCGCGCTGTTGCTGTTCCAATTTTGGTAAAATATCGAGCCGTTGCCGGTATGCTGCTTCGATGTCCGATTGGACTGCGAGTTGGCTTTTTAAGCCTAAATGCCGTGATTCTAATTGTACTAGATCCCCGGAAAGTCTTTGCTTGAGTTCGCCAATTTGCAAATTGGCATTCGGTTGAATTTCACTATTATTAGAAACTTGTCCGACACGATTTTGTAATATATTTCTTAATGCGACTGCTTTATTTTCTAATTTAATTATTTCTGGATGCGAATCAAAAAATAGCTGACGTTTATTTACTAGATCCAACTCAATTTGCTGAAGTTGTTTGATAGCTTCTTTGACTCCATCTGACTGGCTCAATGCAGTCATTGTTACTGCTTCTTCCGAAGTCATGTCAAGTTGATTGCGAATCGATTGCGACTGGGCAATATTATCAGCAATCTGTGATTTGGCATCGCTAATTTGCTTCTGCAAGTCGGTCAGCATTTCTAAAGATTTTAATGCTTCTTCTTGCAGGGAAATAACTTTATTTTTCTCTTTAAACTGACGCAATTCAGCTTCAGCATTACGAACTACTAATTCTGCACTCGGAACCTGCTTTTCCAGAAATTTCCGGGCAGATGTAACTGCACTGCGGTGGTAAGCAATGTTATGTTCTAAGTAAGCTCTCATGACTGCGTTTACTGTTTCGGCAGCAACTTTTGGATTTGTGTCATTGAAAGAAACCTGTAAAACATCGGTTCCTTTGATATCTTTAACTGTTAGCTTTTTGAGGAAGTCACCAGTTTTAAGTGGTTTACCTTTTGCGTCTTTAAGATTTTGACGAATAATCGTTTTTTGGATGGTAGGAAATGACCGGATAACTTCAGCTTCGGTGTTGAGTGGATTAGTTTTATTGTCTTGAACAAGGGGTTCTAATTTTCCAACTTCGCCACCAACTCCTGTTAATGTTGAAATTGTATTTGTACGTTGAAACTGTAGTTTTCCTTCGGCTTGATAGCTCGGTTTTTTTAAAGATGAAGCAATAAATGAAATTAGGAATACAGGGATAAAAATTCCTAATCCCGATACCCAGCGGCGCTGAAGTATATGCCAGTATTTGATTAAAATAAACGATTCTTGTTGTTGCATATAAATTAGGGAGTAAGTATTAGGAAAGAGTGTTAGAGCTAATTTTACGTTTAGTTATATACTTCGTTTTTTAACCTATGTACTTAAACTAAATGTAGAATAAAATCTAAAAAATCAATTTTTATAAATAGCACAAAAAGCTATAATAACTCGTTCTAATTCTTCGTCTGTCAAATTGGAACCGGAAGGTAAACATAACCCATGTGTAAATAAGTCTTCTGCTATCTCCCCACCAATGGCTTCGTACTCGCCAAATATTGGTTGCATATGTAATGGTTTCCATACCGGACGACATTCGATTTGCTGCGTAGCGAGGGAAAGACGAATTTGTTCTCTATCTGCACCAAATTTTTCTGGGTCAACTGTTAAACAAGTTAACCAGCGAGTACAAGTTCCAAAATCGGCTTCAGGCATAAATTCGACTCCCGGTAACTTGCCTAATGCTGCCGCATAAATCTCAAAATTTCGCCGTCGTGCTGCCACACGTTCTGATAAAACTTGTAACTGACCGCGACCAATACCTGCTAAAACGTTGCTGAGTCGATAGTTGAAGCCTATTTCTGAATGTTGATAATGGGGGGCAGGGTCGCGGGCTTGTGTTGCCAAGAAGCGTGCTTTTGCCACCAATTCGGATTCGTCGGAAACTAGCATCCCACCACCCGATGTAGTGATTATTTTATTGCCGTTGAATGAGTAAATACCGATGCGTCCAAAAGTACCGGGATTTCGTCCTTTATATGTCGCACCTAACGCTTCGGCTGCGTCTTCGATTAAAGGGATGTCGTATTCATTACAAGCTGATAAAATTGGCTCGATGTCAGCACATTGACCGTACAAATGTACGAGCAAAACTGCTTTGGGTAATTTACCGATGCGCGATCGCCTCTTCAAAGCTTCCCGCAACAAATCGGGGTTCATATTCCAAGATATGCGATCGCTATCAATAAATACAGGTTTCGCACCTTGATAAACAATTGGGTTAGCTGTGGCAGCAAAAGTCAGTGTTGAGCAGAAAACTTCGTCTCCTGTCTCAACACCAAGTAAACGTAGCGCTAAATGTATTGCGGCAGTACCAGAACTCACTGCTGCTGCATGGTGGGCATCTGTAATTTGACAAAATTCGTGTTCAAATGCGTCTACATGAGGGCCAACTGGCGCTATCCAGTTCGTTGCAAACGCTTGCTTGACAAACTCAAGTTCGCGTTCACTCATATGGGGGGTTGAGAGGAGGATTGGTTTAGTCATTGCTGCCACTTTGCTAAATTAATAAGAGCCTTTAATGTCAAAATTTAATTACATTTCTTGCTGTTCCATAATTTTAAATCCATTAATTAAATTGCCGCGAACAGTCTGAATTGATTGTATCGTCTGTCTTAAGTATTCGTAAACGAATTTATTTCTCACATATAAAGTACAGTATTCCCTCAATTGGTTCCTTCTTCAAAGACTCTAATGATTTGAGCATATTTTCTTGTCTTAGCTGGAAGTCAGTTCCAAGTGCAACGATTTTAAAATTAACATCTTTAAAAATTTGATACACTTCTTCAATTTGATACCAATACATATACGGCTGTTGATCAAAAATAGCACCTAAATTTGGCTTCCCTGCCAATTTAAGTCGAGAGATGTATTGAGATGAGAATTCCGAATTAAAAATTCTTCTCAGTATCTGTACATATCCTATATACCCTTTATGGAAATTATTCTGAATTCTTGAATCAAAATTTAGAAAAGAAAAAATTGCAGTTCCACCTTTTTTAAGAATACGATAAGCTTCTTTAAAACCACTTAATCTTGCGTATTCATCTTCAATACAACATAAAACTTGTTGTAAATAAACCAATTGGTCAAATGAATCATCATGATAAGTTAATGCACTTGCATCTTCCACAGCAAAAGAAACATTACCTATTTTATCTTTCTGACGAGCATGTTCAATAAAATTAGGTATATAATCAAATGCAAAAAGTGATTTAAAACCCATTTGCTGCATACTTAGAGTAATTCTTCCTCCTCCTGTACCAGCTTCTAAGGTTTTAGCGTTCTTATCCAAATATCTTTCTATAATAAATTTTTCCCCATCAGACAAATTTTTTTGACAAGCCCAGTAATCAAAATCTACACTGTTGAAAGTTTCTTTGTTATTAGCCATACTTTTAGCCTCTTGTTTTTTTCAATCGCATTTTCAAGGTAATTAAGACAAATCAAGAAATGTTATAATTGCATAAATAACCGTTATATTTCACAACGATATGCAGGGAAAAAATTAGAATTTAATAATTTATCTGGCTCGATATCTAATTTTTTTGCTCTTAAGTTTACTAAGTGGTAGTATTTTTCTTCATCGATAATCAAACGCAGTGTTAAAAAAGAGTGTTTTTGATTAGAGAAACCTGCTTTAAAATGGTAAAGGCTAGTTGTTTTAGCTCCTCCAAGTCCTCCACCTAGGTGAAATACTTCATTTCCACGTTCTTTAGCCCAAAATCTCACATAATCAAACATTAATTTACTAGGAGCTTGCTTTAAAAACTGGCTTTTTGTTGCTCCTAAATGATACTGAATAATTCCACAGCATTCTGTAAAAATCCCGGCACATGCAACTTCATTATCATTTTCTACAATGCACAAGTGAATAGCTTCATTTAAACTCATCAATCCGCGAAAATACTTGTCATCAAAGTAATAATATGTTTTCGCTCCTACGCGATCCATAGTTTCATAATATATATTAATAAACTCATCTATATATTCTCTATAATCGACTATTTTGGCTGTAAAACCATTGCGTTTACAGCGATTGATACTAGTACGATGCTCTGGCCGAGTTTGTCGCCATATTTCTGCGGGTGAAAGATTTAAATTAATCGATAAGGTTTCTCCACTTATTTGAATAATTTCAGAAGATAGCACTTGGTTTATGTTATTATTTAGTATTGGATGCAGGCGAAAAAAAGCAGAACAAATATTGCTCGCTTGAAAAGTAATAATTAGCTGTTCAATAGCTGCTTTTAAAAAATTTGGCTCGTTAGTTGCCACATCGTTTAATAAAAAACCAGCATAACCAATTGGAGAACCTATATCATAACAATCTTTTAAAATTATACTTTTATCGAACAAATCTGTATATGGACGTAATAAGTAAGGCAAACAAAAAGTTTTCTCACCTTCAGATATTACAATAGCTTCTGGCTTGCTATTAGTTCTAAATGCTTCTGTAAATATGTATTGCGGTAGATGATAAACATCATGGCGTAGATTTTGCAGTGTTTGTAGCCACCGAGGACTAGAAACATCAATAATTTTAACTTGCATGAATTAAAAAACTCTATTTTACTTACTTAATTAATCAAAGCATGAAATGAAGATAACTAATTATTACGAGTATCATGAACAGTGAAGATTGCTACGATGAATATTAACATTTCGATAAGCAGGAAAGAAATCAACCTGAAGTAGTTCTTCTACCTGAATGTTCAAAAATTTTGCTTTTAATTCCACCAAATATAAATACTTTTCTGGATCGGTAATTAAACGCAAGGTGAAAAAATCATGCCTTTGTCTTGAAAATCCAGACTTAAAAGTATAGAGACTATCAGTTGTCGAACCACCAAGACCGCCTCCGATATGTAAATATTTATTTCCGCGTTCTTTCCCCCAAAGTCGAACATGATGCAGTAATAAATTAAAGGGAGATTGTCTTAAAAAGTCATTCTTGGTTCCTCCCAAGTGGGCTTGAATAATCCCGCAACATTCAAAAAATAAACTCGCACAAATAATTTGTGACTCAAATTCTACAATACATAAATGCAGCTTTTCACCTAACTCTAATAAGCCTCGGAAGTAACTATCATCAAAATAGTAGGATTGATTCGCTTGAACGCGATTCATCGTTTCTAGGTAAATAGCGGTAAATTCATCATAGTATTCCTCTAAACTTACAACTCTAGTTGTAAATCCAAGTCGCTTGCATTTATTAATTGTACTTTGATGTCCTTTACGAGTATGTGCCCATAATTCTGATTCGGAAAGTGTTAAATCAATCGAAACAGTTTGACCGTTGGGTGTAAAAATATTCGTAGAATAATTTTTAGTCAAGCTTTCATTTAAGATTGGATGCAGCCGGAAAAAAGCCGAACAAACGCTTTGGTTTTGCAGGCTAATTTTAAAAGTAGTAATTGCCCTGTCTAAAAATTCTGGCTGATTCGTGGCTGATTCATTGATTAAAATTCCCGGATATCCATAAGGTGAAACTACATCAAAAACTTCTGGTATTTGCGAGCCATCGGAGATAATATCATCGCACTTACGCAGTAAATAAGGTGCAAAAAAAACTTTGTCTCCTTCACTAATCAAACAGGCTTTAGGAATTGTCTTAGTTTTTTGGGCTTCTAAATAAAAATATTGCGGTAAATGATAAATATCATGACGAACTGTTTCAAGGGTATCAACCCAAAGGTGATTTGATATATCAATTATTTGTAAGTCCATTTTTTCTATTTAATCAAGATAGTTCTAAAACTAGAAATCATTTAAGAGTTTAGCGATTAATCAAATGGCGCTTTTTATCTAATTTTCAAAATTTATTGCGATTAATTGGCTAGAACATAAGGATTAGCAAATAGGGAACAGAGACTAGGAAAAACCTAATTTTGGCTTAACGAGCGTATTTTATTGTTATTAACTAACTCAAAAATAAATACTGAATTTTTAGACCAGGTTGTAATTTACTGCGAATATTCCTCTTGAATAACTTTGGCGGGACAGCCATATGCTAAACATAAAGAAGGTAATGATTTAACCACTACCGAGCCAGCACCGCACATAGCATATTCACCTATATGAATACCAGGTATAATTTTAGTTCCTACTCCTAAAAACACGCTTTCACCTAGCTCAATTTGACCACAAAGGGTACAGCCCGGTGCTATATGAGAGTAACTGCCAATTATGCAATCGTGATCGATAGTTGCTCCCGTATTAACAATTACATGATTGCCGATTTTTGTATCCATATTGATAACTGTATTTGCCATAACAACGCTACCCGGACCTATTTCGACACCGCAAGCAATCTCAGCCGAAGGGTGAATTGCTGTTGTGAATGAATACCCGTAACTTTCAAGTTTTTTGGCAATTTGATGACGAATTGGATTACTACCAATTGCTACAATCCACTGACTGCGATCGCATTCTATCTCCGCTAAGATTTCGGTTGAAGTTTTTTTCACAGGAATTCCATGAATTTTGTTCAGTTCTAATGGTGGATTGTCGTCGATAAAAGCTGCAACTTTCCTCCCTTGCCGATACAAAATATCTAAAATCACCTTCGCATGTCCGCCGCAACCGTACAAATAGATATCCATAGTGGTGTCCTAAAAATGTCAAGCGATAACCGATGACGCACTCCAGGACTCTATTGAATGCAAAGCTTTCCCTTTGCCAAACCACTTTCGGAAATTTATGTTGCAGTTTTTTTAAAACTATGGATTTTTGGTTGACTGACGGCATAGTTTCTGTACGTGAGCTTCAGCGATACTCTGGAGTCGCAGGGCGATCGCATCTATAAATCTAGATTTTATTTAATTATCACCTATTTTGCTCCCTACGTAAATATTGCAGCAATAATCACTACTGACCGATGTTATAATTTTATACATCTTTGATCATTGTAAATATTTCAATTCCGCTAATTAGTAGCTACTAAGGCAAGCCATTTATTCAACTACAAATCTTTTCCTGCCCACAGCACAGGAAATACTGCGGGGTCGCTAAAATCCGGATTACCGTTGGGTAATTTACGACACATCAATTCATCGGCAATTAGCACTTTTTTGCCTTGCTTAGTCCAAAAAGGTTGGTAGCGATTGTCTTCATCTTGGAGGTGTGCCGCAAAAGCTAACCGAGAAAAATTACTGTAGTTGGGCAAGCTACCGTGAATTGTCCAGCAGTGATGAAAGCTGATTTGCCCTTTTTTCAAAGTCATCGGGATTTTGACAGTTTTTCGTCCCCAATCGCGAAACTTTTGCTCCATATCTTCCAAATTGGGGTTATTGAAAAATCTGCTGTCTTCAATATTCGACCATTTGTGACTACCGTCGAGAACAACTAAGGGTCCTATCGATTCGTCGCAGTCGTGAAAGGGAATCCAAGCTGTGAGCAAGTTGTGCGAGGTACAAGTAGACCAATATGCACGGTCAGCGTGCCAACCTACAGCGCTTTTACCATCTGGGTCTTGGGGTGGTTTATAAACTAGCTGGTCGTCGAGGAGCCGAATCGAATTAGTACGAGCAAGACGGGATGCGATCGCACCAATGATGGGTTGCATCACCAGCTTTTTGAGTTCGCGGTTTTGCAGCGAGACAAATTCGTTATTGCGAACGATATCATACCCGTCTTCGGGTTTCCAGTTGCTATATCCAGTATCTACCGGAAGTTGACCATCGCGTTCGCCATTGTAAAAGCGATCGCTTCCGCGAATAGCTTCATTGATGATTTCATCTGAAAGTACTTTTTTAGAGATGTACCAGCCGTGTTCCTCGTAAAATAATACGTCTTCTTCGGTTGGTAGTAGCGCTAACTCTTGTACTGAAAGTATTGCAGTAAAAGTATTTACCATTGTTTTATACTCACTGACTAAGTTTCTATTCGGACAGGCTAGATGCTCCGGGCACCAGCCCGCAGGGCTTAGATTGCGATGGCGCGAGGAACCCCCGCACGTAACTTCTCTCTATCCGACAATTAATTTTCTCGAAGTTGACCTTTGAATTCTTCCGATGTCGCGTAACCTTGTTGATTGATCCCGTCTTGCTGTACTACCTTCAATACTGTCATCAATAGAATCTTTAAATCAAGCCATACACTCCAGTTATCGACATACCAAACATCAAGTTTAAACTTATCTTCCCAGCTAATCGCGTTACGACCCTTGACTTGCGCTAAACCTGTAATACCTGGCAAAACATCGTGACGACGTGCTTGTTCTGGGGTGTAGCGGTCAAGATATTTAACTATCAATGGACGCGGACCAACAAAACTCATGTCGCCTTTTAAAACATTCCAAAGTTGGGGAAGTTCATCTAGACTGGTTTTGCGAAGGAATTGTCCGAAAGCGGTGAGGCGTTTTTCATCGGGTAATGAATTACCAGATGAATCCCGTTCATCAGTCATCGTGCGGAACTTGTAGAACTTGAAAATCTCCGAGTTTTTGCCGGGACGCGCTTGGGTAAATACAATCGGATGACCCATGCGAAAGTAAATTGCGATTCCAGTAAAAATTAGAACTGGAGAAAAAACTAGTAATGCGATCGCGGCGATGATGCGGTCGAATAAATACTTAATAAATCGACTGCGGTTGAGTAAATTTAGACCCCGAAAATTTCCACCAATCATAAGCACATTCCTCGTTCTCTATCAGCAAACCTGTATCGTGCATTGACCCATACCTTTGCTTTCGTACCTACGGTTTTATCGTTAATTAGCTATTGTTAAAAACTGTCTAAATCAAAAAATAACTCGTAGGGGTAAGCTAAAAAACCTTTAAATTGCATAGTAAAAGTTATCAGATTCTTGTGGGATGGAGTGGAGGCAGAGACGTTCCGTTGCTCTTAGGAAGTTATCTGCGGGAGTTTCCCTCAAATAAAGCAATCTAAGCCCTGCGGGCTGGCTTTGCCTGAAGCATCCTTGCTTGTCCTGTATGTAACTTAAAGGCACAGCAACTTAGTATATTAAAGACTACAAAAACATTACGTACTTTCTATCCAGGCAAACCCTTCACTTTTGAAGTCACAAACTTAAAGAGGAGTTTGTAATGTTATTTCATAAATTACGTTTACTTCTTACTACTTTGTTACAAACATAGCTAAATTGGGGTATGAAATGTTGCCATTTTGGCACTAATTCATTAATCCTTGCCTATGGTGAGACGATGGCAAAAAATGCTTTTATACTAATTTAGATTCAAGATTGATTGTGAGGTCTTCCTGAATATTACGCAGAAATTTGGCTATTCTAAGGTATAAAAATTCCTAATTCTTTGTAATATTTTGCCAGCCGTTCAAAGACAAAATCTTCATCATATTCAGTCTCTACTCGCTGACGACCTGCTTTTCCGTAAGCTTGTCTTAAGTCAGTATTTGACAGTAGTTTTTCTAATGCTTCTGCCAAGCAGTCGCTATCTTGCGGTGGTATAATCAAACCTGTTTTGCCATGCACCACTGCTTCACGACAACCGCGAATATTTGTAGCAACAACAGGTAACTCCATTGCCATTGCTTCAAGAATAGAACGCGGTAATCCCTCATGCGTGTAAGTTGGAAGCGTGAAGACATCAACAAGACCTAAAATTTCTGGAATATCTTGGCGCTGTCCAGTTAAAGTAACGTTATTTTCGATTCCTAAAGTGCGAATTTGTGTCATCAATTCAGTTTGAAAGGGTTCGGGGTCGCTGCTAAGTTGACCGCTAATTATCAGAACGTGCAAGTTTGGAAACTGCGAAATCAGTTTTGATACGGCTTCAATTAAGTAGCCACTACCTTTTTTGCGAGTTAAACGTCCAATTGTACCAATTATCAAGTTCGCAGAATCGGGAATAGCAAGCGATTTACGCAACTCTAATTGATGTGCGGAATTTAAACGAGTACGTCGAAAATGGTTAATATCGATACCGTTACCAAGATAAGCCAATTTATTTTTCTCACACAAACCTAACTTAGTTGCTGTAGCAATATCTTCATGATTTTGGCTCAAAATTAAGTTGGTAATAGAAGCCGCGAGTCTTTCAGCTATCGAATAAAACCAATATTGGAACGGCGAAGATAGCTCGTGAAATGGTAGTCCGTGCGAAGTATAAACAATTGCTTTGACCCCAGCAATTTTAGCTGCAATCCGTCCTAAAATCGCAGCAATTGGGGTATGAACGTGAACTAAATCGTATTGATTATCTCGAATAATTTTGATGAGCTGAAGGACACTATTCAAATTATTAATTGAAGAAATTTTACGCTCAATTTTAACTTGATGCACCTGGACTCCATTTTTTTGTAATTCTGCTAATTCTGCCCCTGGCGAACAAGCAATGCCAACTTCTAAATTACGTGACAAAAAATACTTAAGTTGCGGTTGTAAAAGACTTTTAGCTGTTATTGCAAGAGCACAAACATGTAAAACTTTCATTGCTTATTACCATTGGGTCGCTGATTGTTAGTTGTTTCAATCTAAAAGAAAAACTTTCTTGTAGTAACCTTCTCCCTGGCTTAAAAATTTTAGAATATTGCCGCTTCAAAAAATTGAATGTTTCCGGTACGGTAGTAATATGAAGTAGCGATTCATTTTTTCTTGCATGGTAAAAACAAATTTTTTACACTTGGTAGTATGACCGATACCATTTCACGAACCGCTCGATACCTACTTCGATCGGCGTATTTGGTTTAAAATCAACATCTTTAACTAATGCATCGACATCAGCATAGGTTGCCGGAACATCACCAGGTTGCATTGGTAGCAAGTTTTTCTTTGCTGTCATGCCCAGGTATTTTTCCAATGTTTCAATAAAGTGCATCAACTCAACGGGTTGACTGTTTCCGATATTGTAGATTTTATAAGGTGCATAACTTGTGGCAGGATCGGGTTGACTTGCCGACCATATGGGATTTGGGTCGGCAATTTTATCTACAACACGAATAATACCCTCAACAATGTCATCAATGTAAGTAAAATCACGCTTCATTTTACCGTAATTGAATACATCAATCGGTCTTCCTTCCAAAATTGCTTTAGTGAAGATAAACAGTGCCATATCCGGGCGACCCCAAGGACCGTAAACTGTAAAGAAGCGCAATCCCGATATTGGCAAACCGTACAAACTGCTGTAAGTATGTGCCATCAGTTCGTTTGCCTTTTTACTAGCAGCATATAAACTAACGGGATGGTCTACGTTATCGTGAACTGAGAACGGGATTTTAGTATTTGCACCGTAAACCGAACTCGAAGATGCAAATACAAGATGTTGCACGTTTGTATGGCGGCAGCCTTCTAAGATATTAACAAACCCTACTAAATTGCTATCAACATACGCATGGGGGTTTTTGAGCGAATAGCGAACCCCTGCTTGTGCCGCGAGATTAACTACTTTATCAAAACTGGATGCGAATAGCTTGGCGATACCTTCGCGGTCTGCTAAATCTAGAAGATGAAAGCTAAATTTTGAATTTTCTCGCAGTTGCTCTAGTCGATCTTTTTTGAGAGTAACGTCGTAGTAATCACTAAGGTTATCAAGTCCAACTACTTCGTCACCGCGTTCGATCAATCTTTGGCTAAGATGAAACCCGATAAAACCAGCAGCACCTGTAACTAATATTTTTGCCATAATTCCGCCTTTTACAAGCTCCAATAATTAATATTCGATGGTACATTTGCAGGTTCAAATACCGATTTGATATCCATGAGTACACCACCCGGACGAATATGGGCAAAGAGTCTATCTTCTGGCATATCGAGGTATTGTCTGTGAGGAACTGCCAAAATTAATGCATCGAGATAATGTTAGTTCTTTCCAATCAGATAGTTGGATACCGTATTCGTGTTGTGCGTGAGCGTTTTCAGCAAGAGGACCCTGTACCAAAGGTTCGATACCAAATTGCTGCAACTCATGAATAATATCGGGAACGCGATTATTATCGATTGGAGTTGGTACTGCAACAATGAAGAAGTTACAGTCGGCTAAATCAACTATATCCGATGTGATTTTAAGAGTAGTATCTTTAAGGTTGTCTTGCGATTCACCTGTCGAATCGATTCCTTGTCTTAAAGCAGCGATTTTTTGAGTATTGATATCAAACCCGACGGTATTGGGAAATTTTTTGGCAATTGCGAGAGCAACAGGTAAGCCAACATAACCCAGACCAATGACTGCAATATTAATCATATTATTGTACTAGCCATATAGTTTATTATTAGTCAAAATACAGTTCAGTTCTCACGCAACCAGGCTTGGAACATTAGCACCGACCACAAGTAGTACTGCCAGTTGCGATCGCCTTTTAGATGTTCTTCCCATTTCTTTTGAATTGGTAGAGGATTTAGAAATCCTTGTTGACGTATACTACTGGAGTTTAGTAAATCCTCCGCCCATTCCCGCAAAGGACCGCGCAACCAGCTGTCTATCGGCACGCCAAACCCCGCCTTGGGACGCTCGATTAACTCTTTAGGTACATGCTTGTACAATACTTGACGTAACAGCCACTTACCCTCACCATTGCGGATTTTCATCTCTAGCGGAATGCGCCAAGCAAACTCCACAACACGATGGTCTAAAAACGGGATTCGCCCTTCTAAACTTACACCCATACTGGCACGGTCAACTTTTACCAAAATGTCATCCGGCAAATAAGTTGCTGCATCCAGATACATCATCCGTTGAGTAAAGTCAGGTAGCTGTGCCCAAGATTGGCGATCGCTGACAATTGTTATTGCTTCAGATCCATTGATGACCAAATTTTCTGGATCGCGCCATTGTGAAACTAACCCAACATACATTGCATCTGGGTCAGGTTCTGCCAAAATACTCGCTAATTTGTGCAAACGCTCGCCAAAAGTAGAATATTTGATTTTATTGGGTGCTAACGAACTCATACGCTCAAAAACACTATCCCACAAATGTGGAGATACACTGGTCATTCCTTGTGCAGCAAAAGAGCGTAGTGATTTAGGTATCCAGCCAATTTTTTGCCAAATACTGCGTCCCCAAGAGTAGCGATTGTATCCTCCAAATAACTCATCACCACCGTCGCCCGATAAACTGACTGTAACGTGCTGTCTCGCTAACTCAGAAACTAGAAACGTCGGTATTTGCGATGCATCGGCAAAAGGCTCATCATACAGATATGGCAACTTGGGAATAACTGACAACGCTTCGTTTGAGGTAACATACAGCTCAGTGTGATCGGTACCGAGGTACTGCGCGACCGAGCGAGCATGTTGTGCTTCATTATACCCCTGCTCGTGAAAGCCAATCGTAAATGTTTTTACAGGTTGGCTGCTTTGAGCCTGCATCAAAGCCACAATTGTAGATGAGTCAATTCCACCTGAAAGGAAAGCACCTAAAGGGACATCAGCAATCATCCTCAGCCGAACCGCTTCAAGTAGTAATCCTTCTAATTCGTCGAATGCATCTTGCTCAGTTCCAGTAAATGGGTTGTTTACTCCCAATTGGGCGGTATCCTTAAGAGACCAGTAGGGCATCTGCACGCTCGAAGTATTGCGCCCATCCCAACTCAAAATGGTCGCAGGTGGTAACTTATAAATACCTTGATAAATGCTATGCGGAGCAGGTACGTAGTTATATCGAAAAAACAACGTTAAGGCATCGCGATTGATTTGGGGCTGAAAATCAGGATAAGCTTTGAAAGCCTTTAATTCCGAGGCAAACAGAAAAGTCCTGCCCGACCAGCCGTAATAAAGCGGTTTCTCACCCAAGCGATCGCGTCCCAAATGTAAAACGCGCTGTTTTTTGTCCCATACTGCAAAAGCAAACATGCCATTGAAACGCTGTACAGCTTCACTAATGCCCCATTGGCTGAAGCTTGCAAGCATTACCTCGGTATCCGAACCACCTCGAAAGCGATGACCAAGCTGTTCCAACTCGCATCTCAACTTCAAAAAATTATAAATTTCTCCATTGAAAACGATGACATACCGACCATCAGCAGATATCATCGGTTGATGACCCTCTGGTGATAGGTCAACAATTGCTAATCGCCGATGTCCTAAAGCAATTCCAGCCTCGGTATCGACCCAAACGCCACTATCATCTGGGCCGCGAAGATGTAGAGTTTTAGACATTTGCTCCACAATTACAGGTAGTTTGTCATTGTTGATTTGTCTAGATATATCCCAAAAACCTGTGATACCGCACATTATTGTTAACCATTAAAACTATGTTATCTCGGAAATTTGTTGAATCAATTATTTGTAATAAACTTAGAGGATGTTTGAAAAGTCTTCTCGTCAGTAGCAAAATGTTCTAGATCCCCCTAAATCCCCCTTTTTAAGGGGGACTTAAACTCCGGTTCCCCCCTTTTTAAGGGGGGCTAGGGGGGATCAATTAATGACTAAAATTACATCTCGCCACTTTTCAAACAACCTCTTAGGCATAATTAAATTCAAGGTTATCACTACGGTTCAAATTTATTGAATGTAACTGAATTGTTTTATATTTTGCCTTGTGAAAATCTCCATTGTATGCAGAGTATTTTACTAGCTATGCAATTTCTGTGATATACAAAGTAATTAACCAATCATTTCATTTAATACATTCTCATAGAGTTTTTCATAATTAGCTGTTACTTGTTCTAAAGCAAAAAGCTTCTCAATTCTTTCACGAGCTAATTTTCCTAAAGCGATTCGCCCTTCTGGTTCTAAAGCTATTAATTCTTTCCAAGCTCTTGCAAGTGCTTCTGGATTGCAAGGTGGTACAACCTTTCCTGTATCTCCAACGACCCAAGCCGAATCACCGACATCGGTAACTGCACAAGGAACACCAGAAGACATTGCCTCTCCAATTACCATTGGAAATGCTTCGCCATATGCTGAAGCTAGCGTTAAAATGTCTAGCGCAGAAGCAATATATGGTATGTCATTTCGTTCTCCAAGTAAATGAACTTGGGAAACAATTTCTAAGTTACGAATTAAATCTTGCAAGCTTTGATTTTGTTTATCAACGTTTTTTCCAGCAAGGACAAAATGAATCTGTGGAAATTCTTTACATAATAAATTTGCTGCCTTAAGAAAATTGCTGTGGTCTTTCATTGGGTGATAACGTGCAAATAACCCAATTAAAATTGTTTCCTTCGATAATCCTAATTCCTTTCTAAACTTTAATTTTGATTCATCAGAAGGTTTAAACGTAGAAATATCGAATCCGTTCGGAATTACACAATTTTTTTGCGTCGAATATCCGATTATTTGATGTTGATTTTTGCTATTTTTTGATACAAATATACTTCTATTAACAAAATTAGATAAACTAGCACCAAGCCTAATTATTGTTTTTGTCATCCACTTTTCTGTACTTAACGAACCAATTGAAAAATGGATACTCCAAAAAATTGGAGTTTTTGTCATCAAAAATAAACTTGCAAAATAGGCTGCTAAATTCCCATGATACATCCATCCTTGAAGTATATCTGGTTTAAAATTCTGTATAGTCTGAACTAATCTCAGTGTTGTAGAAAATGTTGGTATTCCTTGCTTCATTCCGATTGTATGCACGGGAATACCTAGATTTTCAATGCGATCGCCTAATGTACCACGGTCTATCAAAGAAACCACAACTGGATTGAAACGCTCTCGATTTATCTTCGATAACATTTTGTAAAGCATTATTTCCGCACCACCAGTGTAAAGTCCGGTTATTACATACACAATTTTGATCATCTCTGTTTCTCTTAATTAGGAAAAACTGTGGCAAAATACGAACAATCAGCTATTGCAAATTTATGTAGAGAGCTTTTCTATTTCCTCTCCTAGCTTGAGTCTTGCAGATTCTAGGACTTCGGAGTTTTTTGTCCAGTTTTTCCAATCTTTGCCAACGCTGCGACTTACTTCCAACGCCCAATCATCACGCTTGAGATTTTTCAGTATATTTATATACTCATAATCCTCTGCCCCATCCCTAATCCATTTCAGCCTCATGGATGGAACAACACCTTCGATGCCGACTTCTTTGCCGGGATAGACTAACATTCCCTCACCAGGGTAATAATTACCATCTTGAAAAAATGTTTGCTCGTCTTCCCAAGGATTACCTGTCCATAAATCAGTTCGCCAGTATAAAACCCCTGTTAGTCCAAGGCTTTGACTAATAAAACCGTGAGGAATTCTAAAATTAATCGGTTCAAAATCTATCAACCATTTTGGAGAATAATCATCTAGCGCTAAAGCATTGTAAAACCAAACCTTATCTCCTTTTTGCATAACGCTAGATACTCTTTCAGGCACATCATTGTCGTCATTGGTGGGGCTAATTACCCAGATATCAACAGCAGAACGGTTGCTTGCACCATCATCATAAAGTTCAGGTCGGGGAGTCATAGCTATTGCAGTAGATAATCCTGCTTCGTGAATATTCCTTGCCCATTCCTTTACAGGCTCAATCAGATTTGAGCATATATCTATTTCGTCAGCATATCGGACATATAGAAATAGGTCAGATTGATGTTGGCTTGCGGTATCTTTGATTGCATTAACAGATGGAGCAGGCTTCATTTCACAATTTTGGTAATTGGCTCCACTCCAAAAAGGAAGGCGTAAAGATTTTAACCCCCAAACATCAATCAACTCGCGCTCATCAGATGGATTGATTTTTGCCACAGGCATAACCTTATGTTTCAGAAGTTCCACCATTGCGCCCTTGCTCTCTTGTTCGTAATATTCAAACGAAGAGTTAAGTGATGGTTTTAAAGGTAGCTCGAAATTCCACACCTTCAGGGAAACTTTTCCTGTGATTTCATCACTACCGCTAGTAACTTTAAAATTACCTTGATATTGCCCTGGTTGAGTATTGCGGGGTACGAATATATCTACCCAAACTGGCTGGTTAAATTCAGGCTGAAGGTCAAATGGAACTGCATCTAATTTAGCTCCTACAAGGTCTGCTTGAATGCCTGGTTGGCTGAATGGAATTAGTCCG
Source organism: uncultured Calothrix sp. (assembly GCA_964242965.1). Lineage (GTDB taxonomy): Bacteria > Cyanobacteriota > Cyanobacteriia > Cyanobacteriales > Nostocaceae > JANNFJ01. The sequence goes on from CAXTCQ010000078.1 coordinate 17,937, forward strand.
TCAGCAAACCATCCCTTTTCTAAAGGTGGGTTAGAACTTCCTTCTTTCTTGGGGCTAGAATTATTTACAGGAACGTAATGCTCTCGATAAAGAGTAATATTTTCTTTGGGAATAACTTGATTATCAGAGCTATATAAATCAGAAACAGATACATTTACATTTTTTAAACCATTTTGAGCCGATCGTATGCCTATTTGATACGACTCATATTCTCCACGGGCTGCGTAAAGTTCGATGTTAGTGTTAGAACCAGCTGCTTGCCTGAGTTGGATTCTTTCTAAACTAGGAGCTGTCCAAACAGTTAGATTTTTAGAAGACACTTCGTCTATCCCCAATGCAGATAAACGATATAAAAGTGCAGCCATGAAGACTGCTATATAGATGCTGGTTTTCAAACCTAATTTAAATACAATTCGTTTTGCTGCCATAACAATCACTCAACTTTTAATGTTACGGAAAATTCTATCGATTGATTATTTCTAATCAGATTTAATATTTTGTTCGGCAAAAGATGTCAATACATTAAAGTAAATATTTCTATTTACTTAATTATCTTTTCCGATATTATACTAGCTATTGTATCCCAATTAAATCGCGTTTTTATTTTATTTTTTGCATTAGCTGACATATATTCTAAAGTTTGATTATTACAGAGTAAATTAACTATTGTATCCGCGAACAGATGGGAGTTCCGTTGGGAAATTACAAAACCGTCTTTGCTATGTGTAACAATTTCTGGCATCCCATCATTAGCAGAAACAACACAAGGTACTCCATAATTCATTGCCTCTAACAAAAAGGTTGGGAAGGGATCGCAAATTCCAGGTGCAAGAACTAAGTCACTATTTAAAAATAAATTACGCAATACTGACGGCGAAGTGATTATACCTTTATCTTCTACTCCTTCCTCATTAATTCCTAATTTTTTGCCAATAATGACTAATTTAGCATCGGGAAGAATTTTTCTGACCTTTTGGAAGGTTTCTAAAACTAATTCACCTCCTTTCCTTTGAAAATCCGAACCATTAAATAAAATTTGTTTACTACCAAAAGTTTTCCGATCTCGATCGCTTTCTTGACAATTTCCAGAACTACCTACAACTGTAATTTTTTCAGCTTCAATATCGTAGTCTTGAATTAAAGAAGATTTGACTACATTACTCATAGTAAACAAATATTTTGCATCCCTATAAGCTTTACGTTCGCAGTCCAACCATAATTCTAATTCTTTACGAGTTTTAAAAGGTGCCCAAGGTCGGTAGTTTCTATCAGCTAAAGCCATTGTGTAATCTAAATACATTCCGTAAGGAATCGTAGACTTATTCCAAAATGGACAACACATGCCAAAAACATGAAATACAAAATCTGGTGTGTGTTCTAGTTTGTAAATTTTTTCTTCTACTTTCTTTGATAAGGCAATAAAAGCTTTGTTATTTTTATTATACCCATCCGCATTTTTAGGAGATACTCCATTAGTAGTGCAATAAACCAATTTCATGAATTTATTAAATATTTTTGGCTCATAAATTTCACCAATTTTAATTAAATCTAATCGTTCAAAGTAGGAAGAAAGGGCTGTAAATAAAAACTTATATCTATTCAAAAATAATGCATCGCCTGTAACTACAATTTTTTTCATGACCTGATTTTACCTTCTTAATTACAAAATAAAACTCTTTTGTTCTGTGCTACCACTAATAAGTCTAGTATTTAGTTAATCATATTTATAAAATCTCTCCTCCTAGACTTTTGTTTTAACTAGCTCCTTATATATACAACTATCATCATTTAAAATTGATTTTTCTTTAATATTCAAGTAATGCTAAATATTCAGAAACTGCTCGGTCTGCATAAAAGTACATTGACCTCTCTACTAATGTATTTTGATTAACAGGAGTATTTAGTGTCTGCAACATTGCTTGAGAAAGGGCAATTGGATCGCCAACAGGTACTAAAGACCCGTACTTTCCCGAATCTAAAATTTCTTTCGGTCCGTTAGGACAATCTGTAGAAATTACCGGACAACCGCAAGCCATTGCTTCAATCAATACAGTTGGTAACCCTTCCCAACAAGAAGAAAGAACAAAAGCACTTGCACGATGCATGTAAGGATAAGGGTTTTCAACAAAACCGGGCATAGATATATCATCAGCAATATCTAAACTGCAAATCATTGATTCTAAATCACCCCTCAAGGTACCCTCTCCTAAAATTAACAGTCTCGCTAAAGTTTGCTTTCTTAAAATTGCAAAAGCCTTGATTAAAGTTTGAAAATCTTTTTGTACTGATAACCTTCCTACTGCTAAAAATACAGGAGGAGTATCTGTTTGGAACCAAGGATGATTGAAGGGTGCTTTAGCTTTAGCAATTAGGTCGTCATTGACGACAGGATTATATATTGTTGTCACACTACCTAGTGGTAAACCAAGTTGTAACTCTAAGTCGGATGATACTCCTTTAGATACTCCAATAATCGTATCTGCTTGTGGATAAAGCATTTTCATTAATAGAGGTACGCATTTTCCGATAATAGATGTGGTTTTAGAAGTTGATAAAGTATTATGTTCTACTAATGCTAATCGGGTTTTAGTACGAGCAAGTTTTGTTGCAAGCACAGCAATTACATTTGCATCATTCATATGAGATAGTAGGACATATGGTTTACTTTTTTGCAAGTAACGCGATAGAGGCAGTATTGATTTTAAAACTCGCCCTGCTTCTAAATTCACAATACGTACTTCTTTAGGTACTTGCTCTAAATATGGTCCTTTTGCGCTTGCCAAAACTAAATCTAAAGATACATCGTGTTTTAGCATTTCTTTTAGCAAATTGATAGCAACTCGTTCGGCACCACCACCATTTAATGTTGGAATAAAAAAAGCAATATGCTTTTTAACTATCTTAATCATTTTTAATAAACCAGAGTTATTTACTAATTGCTACTATTTTTTTAAATTACTGTCAAAGAACTTTTCTTTGATAAAACATCCATTAATGCAAATATTGTTAGAATTCCACGGTCGTACAAAATTGTATTACTAAAAAAGCCCCAAAATAAAATAAAAATTGTAAAAGTTAAAGCAGTCTTTTGAGTTTCTCCACTAGCACAACTAGTTATCCAAAAAACAAGTAGAGGTACTAATATAGCTCCTAAAAAACCATTTTCAAGCATATAAGTTATATAGATATTATGTGGAAGTATTTTTCCCCAAGTTTGTACATAGGCAAATCCATTACCTATTAATGGCTTTTTTTGAAAACTTTGCCAAGCAGTTTCAAGAATTTCTAGCCTTGAATTTTCGTCATTCGTATCACCAGCAGTAGGATTAGCTAAAAATTCAATTCTGGACTCGATATTTTTATTTAAAATTCCTAGATTACTTGCTTCTTCTATTAAATAACTTCCGATATTTCCAAAAGTTGCAATTATAATTAAAAGACTTAAAGCATAGTATACTAATTGACGACTAGGAATAATACGTTTAAAACAAAAAAATGCAATCAAAATAATCATAGAAATAATAGCTCCTCGAGAAAACGTGACCAATGCTCCAAGAAATACTATTAAACTATATGTTAAACGATACTTTGATGGTAGTAAATTAATACTAAAAATCATACCTAAAGTTAATGCACACCCCGATTCATTAGGGTCTACATAAAATCCAGCCGGACGACCAGAATCATTAAGTCCATTAAATATTAAAGGAGAAAAAAGTTCGCAAATATTATTGTATACATTAATAAGAGTTATTAATAATATTGACCATCGAACACTTATTTGTACAAGTGAGTGACCGGTAAAAACTATAACCATAACTAATAAAACTAAAATTGCTAAAATCCGTGTTTCCATCTCCTGTTTTACATCGTCGGTCGGTAGTGCAAATTGATAATATATGATAGACATTGTTATATACAGAGTACTCCACTTCAATACACCAGTAGGCAAATATTGATTTTTTTTTGTTATCAATGAAATAACTAAAGGTATGGAAGCTATAGAAAATGCTATGACAAAATATTTAGGAGCAGGTGTAATGCCAGAATCGAATAAATAATTATCTAATTGCGTAAAGAAAACAAAAGTTAATGCAATCGCTAAGAAACATTGATAATATAACTGCAAATTATTACTTTGTTTTTTAGAGACTATAGTCATGCGATAAATACCTATTAAAAATATTGTTTATATTAGTTAGTTCAATAATTATTTATGAATATTTGCTGAACACAAAAACTAATACTTAGTAAAAATTAATTTTCTATTCAATTGAAATAGCACGCCAAAATTATTTAGTGCGTTTTTGTTTTTACTGATGGTAGTGTCGTGCTATTAATTATTCATCAAATCAATTTTTAATCATTCTAAATAGTTGGAAAAACAATATTCTATTGTTAATTATTAATGGCGAATCTTTTTTTTCTAACTTCTATAATTAAGCTTTTCCAACTTTTCATGATTTTTTCTAAACTGAATCTTTCTGTTACTTGTGGAGCAAAATTCGCTAAACGCTGCCGTTCTTTTTCATCAGACATTAGATTATGCATAGTTTTAGCTAATATCAATGCATCTTCATTTGGTACTAAAATACCGTCTATACCGTCACGAATAATCTCTCTTGGACCGCTAGGGCAATCTGTAGCAATTACTGGTAGCCCGCAAGCCATTGCCTCACCATGAACCATAGGAAAACCCTCAAAGCGAGATGACATGACAAATAACTTTGCTTTTTTCAATATATGAAATGGATTTTTAACCGCTCCGGTTAAAACTACTTGCTCAGATAAGCCTAAGTCATCTCTAAGCTTTTCCAATTCAGGGCGAAGTGTTCCTTCTCCGAGTATCAGTAACTGCCAGTTTGGATAATGAATAGCAATTTCAGCAAAGGCAGACAACAAAATATCAAAACCTTTTTGATAAGTCAGCCTACCCATACTAACAATCCATTGTTTATCTGGATTAGCACCTTGAGGAATAGGGAAGTAATTTTGTTGTTGTTCCTGTCGTAAGAAAGGATTGTATATTACTAATTTTTTACTTTCTGGTAGCCATTTAAAACCATCATTAACTCCTTGACTTACACTGACAACTTTAGCCGCATAAGGATATGTGAGACGGCGCAACTTTTCCCATATTTTGCCGTAATTACTTAGTTGGGGATCGCAATGCTCTGTAACAATAACAGGATAGCCCGTGTTGATCAGAGATAAAATAGTCAATATATTGATCCCTGTCAAGAATGAAATAACTGCATCCGGCTGTGTCGAGCAAATTGCTTGCCTGAGTTTGGATAAGCGATTTAAATTGTTTCGCATCGCGCTAATAGGAGTTTTAGAGCAACCCAAAACTCCTAGAGCTATTCTAGAGCAACCCTCTGGTAAACTGTAAAAGTCTGTCTCTAGTGAAGATAAAGTTACAACTGTAACTTTATACCCATTATCGATAAATCCTTGGGCAAGTAAAACTAAAACTCTTTCTGCTCCACCACCTGAAAGTGAATGTATTACTAATGTTAATTTCATAACTATATTTGTTAATTATGGTTGATTCGTTTCAATTGAGTTTAAGTATCTGAGAGCAAATAATAAAAGAAAAGAAAATGAGATTAAGTAAACACAACTAGTAGACAAAGCAATACCTTTTATTCCTAAAAAATGCATAAATATAAAATTAGCAGTAATGTTGACAATTAAATTTAATCCCGATCCCCACATCAATATTTGATTTCTTTGAATTGATGTAATAAGTTTTACAATAAATACAGCAGCAACGTAAAAAGGAATTTGTAGTGCAAAATAACGTTGTATTTCAGCAACTAATTGAGTATCAGTATCTGTAAAAGAACCCCTTTGAAACATTAGTCTAACTATCGGTTCAGAAAAGATAATTAAAGCTCCCATGAGCGGTATGGTGAAGACAAATATTAGCAATAAATAATGTTTAAGGGTCCTACGTACACCTATCCAATTATGATGAGCAACCATTTTTGAAAAATAAGGAGTAACAGCAGTATTCAATGCTGTAGTGGTTAGAGTTATAGGTAATGCAATTAATCTATTACCATAGTTAAGTGCTGCTACGCTCCCAGGAGATAACATTGCTGCCATTGATTGGTCAACTACACCAGCACTACACATTAAAAAAGACCCAGCAACTGTTGGTAAATACTGTTTAGTAACCTGTTTTAAATAAGTATCAAATCCATACCATCTTGGGAGTAGTGAAATTCCTTGTCGCTGTAGTACACATCCGAGGAAAATTATTTCTAGCACTGCACCGCAGTTTAATCCTGCAACTAAGGTAAATATTCCCCAATTCAAGCTCAGAAGCAGTACGATGGTTATAGCCGGAGTCAGCATTGGCGATAGGGCTGCTAGAGCAAAACGTTCTCCTGCATTTAAGGCAGCCCCCCAAACGACGATAATACCATCTAACAGAATAAGAGGCGCGATCGCATACAACAAACGAAAGGTAAGGTCTAATTTTTGACGTTCAAAACCTCCTGCAATCAAAGGTAAATAAAGGGGAGCAGTGATAATCATAAAAATGGTTATGATTGCTAATAATACTGCTGCCCAAATGGTGACTCCTGAAAACAGTTTTTGAGCCACTTTCTTACCGTCTCGTTCTCGTGCTTGAATGTAGCTGGGAATAAATGCAGCGTGAAAAGAGCCAGCGATAACATTAATTATAAAAGAAGGTACTACAAGTGCAATAAAAAATGCATCTAACTCATCGCCAATTCCAAATTTCCAGGCAACAAATAACTCCTTCATAACAGATATAACTTTAACAAAAGCTGTACCTGTTGCAACTGTAAGAGCAGCACCAAAGATTTGGCGATTGACTGAGCCCTTCGTAAATCTACTCCATGTTTTACTGATATTTTCTAGCGTTGAAAGCTTCATTAGATTTGCTTAAATTTTTTCCAGCTTGACTATTACAACTGCTTAACAATATCATTTGGTCTGATTGTATTGTTTGCTATAGGATTAAAACTACTTGCTTCTGCTTTGTTCAAATTATTATTGGAATTAGTAGTATTCCTAAAATCTTTTGTAGCATTTGTGTATAGTTGATTTTCTAAATATTTCGGTTTATACCCCGGTACTAATTGCTCCAGCAAAAACATTATCGAATTCGTATCATTCTTCGCTGCTGCTTGACACAAAGCATCAACCGCAATATTCAAATTTTCCGGAACCATGCGACTCGCATTCTTCACCATAAATAACTTCTCATGCTCTGTCGGGTCATACTCTTCACCCTCAATAAACAACTCCTCAAATAACTTTTCTCCCGGTCGCAACCCCGTAAACTTAATCTGAATATCTTTATCAACCTCATACCCCGACAACCGAATCAATTCCTCCGCTAGGTCAACGATTTTTACAGGCTTGCCCATATTCATCATCAGGACTTCACCCCCTCTTCCCAATACTGCTGCTTGCAATACCAATTGAACTGCTTCGGGAATCGTCATGAAGTAACGACAGATATCGGGATGAGTAACGGTAATCGGACCACCTGCGGCTATTTGTTTTTTGAAGGTGGGGACGACGCTACCACGACTGCCGAGAACGTTACCAAATCTCACCGCTACATATGCTCTACCGCTTTGGTTCGCAGCTTGTAGCAGCAACATTTCCGCAACGCGCTTGCTAGCACCCATGATGTTGGTTGGGTTGACTGCTTTATCGGTGGAAATCATCACGAAGTGCTGAACGTGATATTGCAATGCCAGTTCGACTAAGTTTTTCGTACCGATGACATTATTAGTAATCGCTTCACCAGGATTGAGTTCCATCAAGGGAACGTGTTTGTGTGCGGCAGCGTGAAAAACTACGTCGGGTTGGAACTTTTCAAAACCATGTTTCAGGCGATCGCGGAACCGAATATCTGCAATAAAGCTGAGTATACGCGGTATGTGACGCTGCGTTTGTGCTTCATCTCGAAGGACTTGAACTACTTGTTCAAGTTCTTGCTGAATGTTAAACACCGAATTCTCACCGTGCCCTACTATCAATATTTCGCTAGGGCTAAATGAAAGAATTTGCCGACAGAGTTCGCTACCAATTGACCCACCTGCACCTGTAATCAGGACTCTTTTACCTTTGATAAACTGCCAAACACTCTCGATATCAGTCTGTACGGGTTCGCGTCGGAGTAAATCTTCGATACGAACATCGCGGATACTTTCCAAACGAACGCGACCGTTGAGGATTTCGTGAATCCCCGGTAAAGTACAAGTCTGAACCCCCGTCGCAGAGCAAATATCAACGATGTTGCGGATGACTTCTCCGGCAACTGCTGGCATCGCAATAACAACTTTGCGAACGCATAGCGATTTGACTGCATCCGGAATCGAAGTGCGATCGCCGATTACATGAATCCCTCGCATTCGCAAGTTTCGCTTTTGGGGATCGTCGTCGATGAATGCGACTGGATATAAACCAAGCTGCGGATTGCGCTGCATTTCTTGCACGAGAGAAACTCCCGCATTCCCTGCACCAACTATTAACACGCGCTCTTGCGAACAATCGACTGTACGTCGCTGCTTAATCCGTTCGATGACTCGAAAACTGAATCGGAATACACCGATAAATAGACACGATAGTAATCCATCAATGAACGGTAGCGATCGCGGAATCTCATCCACAGTCAAAGGTAAAGTATACCTAAGAATATCAAACGCAATTGTTTGAACAATTACCGCAGAAGCCGTCAGTATGCCAACATACATCAATTCCTCGATGCTTGCATAGCGCCAATACCGTCGATAAAAACCAAAACTCAAAAATATACTTATCTTAATTATTACAAATAATATTGTGGCGATCGCTAAATCTGAAGCATACGGCTTAACGACAAGACTACCATCCAAACGTAGAATTAGCGCTAACAACGGCGTAACCGAAAATATCGCTACATCAAAAACAAATAAGTGACGATTTCTCAACTTGAGTAATCGACTCGAAACACCGTTGAGAACTTTTTGAACAAACCAGTGAGAAACGAAAAATAAAATATTCATACCCATTAAGCCCTCCAGGGTAATCCATTAAGCACCACACTTGGGTATACACCAAGCTCAAAGCATACAACTACAGTTAATTTCACAAAGTCTAATGACGTTTCTATATCTAAAAGCGCCATCTAATACCCACAAAAAAATACCTACAGTCGGTTACTAATATACATTCACATCTGTATCCAACTGACTTTTAACCGAGATCAACTCATGAAAAGTTAGATGCGGTATGACCCACAAACTATAAATAATGGTATTTATAAAAAGCCTAAGCCACTATCTGATTCGGTCGCCGAACACAACTTATACCATTAGTTAATTGGAAACACTACAAGCGTAAATTCAGCTCAAGCCAACCTGATTTTCTCTTGATTTCACGCTTTATATCAAAACTTTTTTAGACTTGGTTTTCGTCTTTTTAATCATTTCGATGCTAGATAAACTTAGTCTTATTCAGGAGCTATGAGTAAGATTAGCATAAGTTTTCATCATTAAGTCAAGCTCTTACCCAATCTATTCTTTCAGCCCTACTTGACTCAAGCAATAGTTAAAATATCGCATTTTGTAACAATTGCTTCAGACAACTCATACAATAATCAGCGACTATTGCTACTAACGCGGTTTCAAAAAGCGGTTCAGCCAACGATTGCGCTGTGCAAAGTAGCGCATGAATCGAGTCAATGCTTTTAAGAGCAATAGTGTTGTGTAAGTTTTGCCAGAATTCTTGTATGAGGAATGTAGAACAAGCATATATAAATGCACCCTTTGAGATACGAAGATTTTATTAAGCGATCGTGCTTTAAATGTGTATCTTATCGATTTGTGGCTTGGCGGCATTTATACGAATAACACAGGGGTTAAAACGTAGATGCTCCAAGATAATGCTAATTAGCAACTTCTAAAAAGTAGTTGCTATCAACACCTGACTCCAAGTAACTCTTTTGGCTTTTGCACTTCCATACATTTCTTGTACCAGTTTTAATTGAGCTAGTTGTGCCAATTTGGCAGAACTTTGATGCAAGATTGGAATAATACTTCGGATAAAATATAATGCGGTAGCAGTCAAGGTAAAAATAATTGCCATGCCTGCTATCCGCGATTATTCTGCTATTTAGCGATTTTACTGTGGGATCTCCTTTGTTTCTGGCTGGGAGGCAATATTATTGTGTAATTTCCCACTATACTTTTACTTCCAATGACTTTAGTAACTCAGTGTTCACACCCGACTCACGAGTAAGAGCAATTTTCCCAGTTCGGGCAATTTCCCGGAGACCAAATTTTAGCAGCACTTGCACAATCGCTACCATTTTACCGGGATCGCCCACCACTTCAAGAGTTAGCGAATCTTCCGCGACATCTACAACCCGTGCGCGGAATATTTGAGCGAGTTCGACGATTTCAGCACGGTTGCTGCTGCTTGCGTTAACTTTGAGCAACATTAATTCGCGTTCAACGCAAGGAGTTTCAGTGATGTCCTGTACTTTCAAGACGTTGATTAGCTTATACAGTTGCTTGGTAAGTTGCTCGATAACGCGGTCATCACCAGGTACAACCATCGTAATTCGAGAAATACCCGGTTGTTCGGCAGGACCAACGGCGAGACTTTCGATATTAAAGCCACGACGAGCAAATAATCCAGCGATACGCGAGAGAACTCCCGCTTCATCTTCAACAAGGACGGAAAGAGTGTGTTTCATTTTTCGCAAAAATAGTCTTCAAGCAGGTTTGTGACAAAAAAATGCAGGCTCTGAGTTGGTTGCGCTGCATGTGTTATTTACTATTTGAATAAAAAGTCTAGAAAATTATTTTAAACTGAAATTTGCACAAAATTATTAGGCGAAGGGGTAAAGGGGGTAAGAGGGAGATTCCGCCTAAGGGGACAAGGTTGTTTGAATCAAAGTCAAAAAAACTTGAGAATCGGATTTTTTCGTTGGAATTTGGGATCGTAGGGGCACAGCATTGCTGTGCCCCTACAATATTGTCGGCTAAACGAATTATCTCGTTTATTCAAATGACAGTCCGGGGCTTACCGTTTTCCCTTAGACCCTATTCCCTACTCCTCATCTTCCCCAAATCGGACGGTGTGTTGCAATTAAAGAACATTCCGGGATCGGATGAAGGGTGAACTTCGACAATATTTTGCTGTAACCATTCTTGAAACGAACGTCTACCTTGATTGATAAATTCATTTAAGCTCGACAAGCAGCGTTTTCTATAGAAACCGCATAACGGTTCCCACCCTTCTGAATGATGAACCAGAAATGCTAAAGCATCTTCTCGAACTCCATCCAATTTTTCTATCCACGCTTGTAATATCTCCACCCGCAGTTTCGGTAAGTCGCAAGCAAGTAACAGCACCCATTCGGTTTGCACTTGCGCTAGTCCTTGAGCAAAACCAATAATTGGTCCGTGGGTTTGTAGTTCCCCTTTGGTTTCACCCGTGAACAATTCTTCACGAATAAATAAACAGTTTGGTGGTAAAAAATTTTGATACCGTTCTTGCCAAGGAGTTACAACATAAACCGTATCCGCACAAGCTGCCGCGACTTGGTAAACTCGCAGCAATAAAGGTACACCATCTACAGGAAGCATGGCTTTATCTTGACCCATCCGCGAACTTTTGCCCCCGGCTAAAATTATGGCAGTTAATTTGTCATTGCCCATTTCTCATTTGTTAGTTGTTAGTTGTCATTTGTCATTTTTTATTAAGAAGTATCCCGATTTTTTAAAAAAGTCCTTACTCCCCAACTCTCCCCTACTCCCTACTCCCTACTCCCCTCCTCTCGCTTTGCTGAACTTGCTGCAATAACTGCTCTAAACTCGTGGGTGCGGGTAGGCATTTTAAACCTTGGCAAACTAAACCAATACTTCCTTGCGGCAGATTTTTAACTTCTGAAAATACAACCGTAGGTAGATGACGCGATAAAAGCGAATCTATTTGCGCGGAATTGGTTTGAATTAAAGTTGAGTTGCGATACCAGTCTAAAGCTGAAAATAAACTAGGACAAGCTTGGGGAGTGCTATTCATCACACCTCGAAAGGCTTTTAACGCACGAGTTGCCAAATCGAGATAGTGCAAATCATCACTTATAAGGGCAAGACGCACAAGATTTGCTACAGCAATGCCATTTGCCGAAGGTGTGGCATTATCTTGGTAGCTACGTTCCCGAATAATTAAATCTTGACTGCTGTCGCTAGCAGCATTGTAATATCCACCATTATCGACACTCCATAGATATTTATCGAATTCATTTTGGAGTGCGATCGCCTTTTCTAACCAAAAGGAGGGAGTAAGGAGTAGGGAGTAGGGAG
>CAXTCQ010000079.1:0-30194 GCA_964242965.1 uncultured Calothrix sp.
AATCTAGTTCCCCCCTTGTCAATGGGGACTTTGAATCTAGTTCCCCCCTTGTCAATGGGGACTTTGAATCTAGTTCCCCCCTTGTCAAGGGGGGTTAGGGGGGATCTCATCTTAACTGAACCCTATTGATACATACTACCCAATTACCCAATCGCAGCAGATTTTTTTGTATTAATCAACCTAATCAGGATGTATCTTTGTTGTGGAACTAAACTATATTTTGCATAGTATTAATACAAAGGAGCAATGTTGCGAGTTTATCATCTGTTAATCGGTATTATTGTGTTTCTTTTATCTCCGCTGATTTTTAAATCAGTTTTCAAAAAACCTGCCCCCGACCAATCAGCACAGCAGGTATCAACACCCCAAGCAGCGGCAAAGCTTTCTCAAACTACCTCAGCTGCTACACCAACTCCGGGTAATATCTGGACTCGTATCTTAGGAAATACTATTGCACCTCCAGGCTGGAATATTGCACCATGCGACGGGAATGCACCACTGTTGTGCGTAGCATCCGACAATAAAAATTTGGGTTCAGTGTCTATGGAAGTTTACCCGTTAGAAAAACAGCCTCTTTTTCAAAAGATGCTCATTGCTGCTGGTATTCCTACGGGTGTAAAAATTGATTACCAAAATCCTAATTACCAAACAAAAGTAACATCTGCGCTCAACGCTTGGATTACCGATGGCTATGTCAAAGTCTCGAAAAACCGTCAAAGTAGCAATAGCGCCGTCACTTTTTCGAGTTATCCCCCGCAACCAGTCACAATTGGTAAACTCCAAGGTTTGCGTTACGGGTTTGCTGGAATTAACAAGTCCGGTGGAATTCAAGAACAAAACTTGAGTTATGTAGCTTTTGATGGGGATACATTATATGTAATTAATACAGCGTTTGACCCTACGACCAAAGGTAAATTTGAAAAGCTAGAAAATTTTGTAGTCTTCGAGCCATTTATGAGTGCGATCGCAGCTAATTTGAAGTTACCGAATTAAATATACTGGTATATCTTGCATTCCGTAGGATAGGCAAGATACCCCTCCTACAGAAGTAAAAATCAGCCGTCAGTGTTCAATAGTTTACAGCTAATGATCGCTGACCACTGACTTCTAACCACTGACTTCTGACCACTGACCACTGACTTCTAACTACTTACCACTGACAAATAAACTAAATTTCAGCCACCGCACGTTCAATCAAGCGACGTGCAAGAGTTTGCGTACCCGTATGCTCGTAATAATTTGTCGATACATCGAGGAACGCTGCGAGGTAATCTAATTTATCATCAGCAACTTCCATAAAGTTGCCCAAATTGGCTACAACTTTCTGCGGTGATAAATTTCTCGAAGCAACCAAGTTGCTCATCCAGCCTTTTACGGAGTCAAAACTTTGACCGATAAAGTCGAGTTTCCCGCCTGCATCGTTGCCGGGAATCACATCTTTAATATTACCGAAAGTTGAGTTTTTTTGTAAATCTTGAGGTGTCATTGTATTCAGACCCGATGTCACCTTTTGAATAAAATCGGGACCCAGAGGTATCAAACCATCAACGCAAACCAAAGCAGCCATGCGAATCATCGACTCACCACCGTATTCGCCTAACGCAGCAACGAAATCGCCGATACTATCACCGGGAATACCATTGATTTGACAAAATGCCACCAACTCAGTCACCAATTTTAAAGACAAGTCAATTGTTTGAGCTTTGTCAGCTTTGGGAGTCAGTTTATCAAGAAAGCCCAAAAACGAAACGCTTTGACCAACTTTATTTGCCAGCGCAGCAGCACCCAGCGCTTTATCGGTTCCATCGACGGTTTGATACATCCACATCGCAGTTTGATATCCCTGCGATTTGTCATTGTAGAGATAAACAGCGCGATCGCCGATTTGCTGAATCAAATCTTCGTCAGTTTCACCCGTCACAAGTTTGATTGTATTAACAAACCCCGTGACATTTTTCCACTCACCAGGGGCAGCAAAATCCAATGCATTTAACATCGAAATAGTCAAGCCACCAGTTGGTAATTGATCGACTAATTCAAAAATACTTTTGCTCACCTACATTCTCCTTATTTAACGATTGTTCATTAGTCATTGGTCAGTGGTCAGTAGTTAGTAGTCAGTGGTCAGTGGTCAGTGGTCAGTAGTTATTGGTCAAGGGTTATTCGTTATTCGTAAACGCAAATGACAAATGACAACTAACAACTAACAACTGACAATTACTTAAGCCGTGCCAACCCATCAAGGTTAAATTTTTGAATCCAAGCTTGGCGGTCAGCAGCAGTAAATGAAGGGTCTTTCGACAGCACTTTGACTTGATACTTACCTACCAGAACCGCAGTTTGGGTACTACCCAAAGTTCTTGCAGGGTATCCACCAATTTTTGTGTTGCTTTTTGAATAACTTGCTGCGGTAGATGGCGTGCTAGTTGTATCTGAAATTGCGAGTTGGGCAACAAGCTTGCCATCTTTTTTCAAATTAGCTTCTGAAAAACCTTTCTTCTCTTGCACGAACACGCGGTCAAAACCACTACCCGAACTGGGGAAGTACTTATTAAATTCGCTACCTTGAGTCGCAGACTTAGCAACTGCTTGACCGCTACGTTGGCGGCTGCTTTCTTGTTGTGCGGCATCAAAGCGTGATGGGGGTTTGCTAGCACAGGCACTAGTCAGTAACAAAATTGACAGCAATAACGCGGCAAAAACTCCACGAAGACGGGGAAAATTTATCATTTTTATCTCCTTAATCCTTCACCTTCAAGGTTTTACAATTGAGCATCCTCTAGAATTTAGCTTGCTGTGGTGCAATTGTCATAAAAATCTAACTATAGTTAAATATTTATTCATTTAAATCGAGGGAGTAGGGAGTAGGGAGTAGGGAGTAGGGAGTAGGGAGTAGGGAGTTAGGAGTTAGAAGTCAGAAGTTAGGAGTAGGGAAGAAGGGGGATAGATATTTTTAACTCTTAACTCTTAACTCTTAACTCTTAACTCTTAACTCTTAACTCCCTACTCCCTACTCTCTATAAGCCACAACTGCATAAAACGGGTCGCCACCACCAGCACCCAACCACTGTAAGAAGTTGGGGACTGAAGACTGATGTGCAATAACTTCAGGAGAACTAAACCCAGGTACTCCAGTAAAGTAACTTTTCACCAGTTCAACTCGACTAGCTTCGGAACCTTCGCGCCATGCTTGGATGGCTTTTTGGTAAAACATGCGATTGGAAAAGCTGATAATTGCCACACCACCGGGTTTAAGAATGCGGTGTATTTCCGAAAAAACGGCTTCGGGATATTGTAGATACTGCACCGAAACACAATTAATAACTGCATCAAAATCTTGGTCTAATAAAGGTAGTTGCGGTTTGTCATTCAGATTTTGGACAAAATAATGGTCTAGACGAGGGTTGCGTGCGAGTTCCTCTTCGTTGAGTCCATGTCCTTCGATATGAGCAAATTTTATTTCTTCGGGTAGATGCGAAACCCAACTGCTCATCATATCTAAGATGCGCGTATTCGGTTTGAGTAATTGTCGATATAAATCGGTTAGTTGTTGGATAAATCCTTCATCAACATGAGTAACAAAGCGCGGATAGGCATAGAATAAGTTGTCATCATTGTCATCTAGCTTTGTGCGTTCATTGGGATCGAGTTGCATAAAAATTTGATAGGGATGATTTTTTTGACACAATTTATGTTATTTTTTCTTGGTACTAAACTAGAGCGTTTGCATACCACTTAAATTATTGTAAAAAATACTCAACAAGAAAGCTATAGTATTCACAAATCATCAGTCTAAAGGAACAGTATAAAATACGCTAAATCTAGATTCCCAACTTATTAAATAAGTAAGGTATCTAACATACCTATGATTTTGATAAATTCAATTGAATTCAATACTACTCGGTTAGGGGAAAATTATAAACCCAAATTCTTTAATAATCCAGGAATAAACCCCCTCGACTATCTTCAACCGACAAGTATTGCAATTGAATTATTGTATCTTAAACAATTCAAATTTTCTTGTCCGGACTATTCAAATGTTAAATCTTAAGCTATACCTTCGCTATCAGTGGTTAATCAATCAGTATGCACGAGCTTTACCTTACATTAGTTTATTAATTTGGGTAGTTCCATTACTAATGTTTAGTTCCGGACATAGTAGCTTAATGGCACACGATGAAGGACTTTATGCTATACGTGCCCGCTTAATGTTTGATTCGGGTGATTGGATACATCCTTGGTCAAATGCACATCATAAAACACCTGGTTTTTATTGGCTAATTGCAGCCTCATACCAGTTATTTGGTATTCATGAATATAGCGTTCGCTTACCAAATCTGATTTTGAGTATATCGAGTACGCTCGTATTGTATGAAATTGGCAAAATCTTATTAAATAAAAAAATAGCTTGGCTAGCTGCGGCAATTTTAAATCTAGAATTTCTCTGGTTACAATATAGTCGCTTAGGAACTCCCGATGTACCAATGATTTTTTTAGTACTTTTAGGAATCCTTTCATTATTGAAAGCCGAATTATACCCACAGCGTTCCTTTTGGTGTTTTATTTGCGGATTATCTTTTGGTTTAGGTTTATTAGTTCGCAGTTTGATGATTATTCTACCGATAGTAGCTTTGTTCCCATATTTGATTTGGGGAAATCGTCGCAATCACTTGATTTTTAGTCCCTATTTATATTTGGGTTTTCTAATAGGTTTAATGCCGACTATTATCTGGGCCTGGCTGTGTTTCCTCCATTATGGAAATACTGCTTTTAGTGCATTATTTAGCTTTGTTTGGCGATTGAGTTCCCAGGAGCGTAGCGGGAATAGCATTTTGTTCTACTTTTGGAATATTCCAGTTAAATCATTCCCGTGGTTTTTCTTTGCGATATTTGGTTTATTCTTATCTATTCAGCAACGAAAAAAAAATCTGTCAATCATAGCTGGTTTTCCAATCTTGTTGTTTTTTGAACTTAGCTTGTTTTCGACTCGACTTTCGCATTACAGTCTTTGTCTATATCCATTTATTGCTTTACTTGCTGCGATTGGCTTAGATGCAGTTACTCAAATTTTTATTGATGGGAATGTAAATAAAAAGAAAGAAGTAATTAAAATTCAAAATAGTCACCTGATACAAAAGCTTCCCCGCTATCTAAGTTTTGGTTTCGGTGGTATCGGGATAATATCGATACTTGCTAGTCTTATATTAGTCGCAGGCAATAGCCAAATTCACAAGTATGCAACCTTAATTTTAGTAGTAGGTGTAGGTTGGCTAACTTTACCCATAGTCTGGATAAGACGCTACAGCATAAATAATAGTAATAAAAATAAATTCCTAACTGCTGCCTACTGGTTAGCAGGGTGGCTGATTCCTGTATGGTTAGGTTTAGCTGTAGCTGGTGTCGGTGGCTTTTTTAGCGATTATAACCCCGACTTTCGCTCATTTATCCAACGAAACGCGATCGCTCAAATTCTTCAATCATCCCCCATTAATTTCGTCAATGTCGGTGGCAAAACAGGAGTAATGATTATTTTTTATACTAAAAATATTGATAAAGAAGTAGTTTCACTAGATAAGCTATCAGCGAATAGCTATGCCTGGATACCAACACAACAAGCGTCAGCATCTCCTATCCCACACCGCACTATCGGTATCATACAAAAGTATAGTTTAGTACAACTAAAAGGGAGTAGGGAGTACGAAAGAGAGGGGAGTGAAGGGAGTGAAGCAAGAAAATAATTCATAGCTCCTAACACAAGAACTCCTAACTCCCTACTCCCTAATCTCAAAACCATGCTAAAATAATATTACGTGTGCTAAGTAATTAAAAAGATGGTTTCAATATCTGATACCTCCCAAGCGATGTCTGACGACAAAGCACTAAGTGGCTACGCATCGTGGCAGCAAGTTCTGGCACCTTACGGTTTCGGTTATCGAATCAAGTTGCTTTCGCAGCTGTTAACACGCAAGTTCACCGAAAAGCTCGAACCATTCGGACTTACGCCGTTTCATTGGTTGGTTCTATGTTGTTTGTGGCTTGAAGACGGTTTGCCAACTTCGAGTATCGGGGACAAGTTGCAACAGGTAGGAGGAACTCTGACGGGTGTCCTCGACCGCATGGAGGAACGCGGTTTGGTTCGACGCGAACGCGACTTGAAAGACCGGAGGATTTGGCGTATCTGGTTAACCGATGCGGGTCGGGAGCTTGAGACAATTTTACCTCCGATGGCTGTTGAGTTACGCGAAAATGCAATGCGAGGTATTCCAAACGACGAACGCGAGATATTTTCGCAGCTTTTAGATCGGGCGATCGCAAATTTATCTTAAAGATGAGGGAATAGGGTTGGGGGAATGGGCATGAATCGAGTTCTACCTTTAGTTTATGCCACACTCATCCAATCAGGGGAAGTAGCACATAGCCAGCTTTTGGCATAATACTACGTATAAGAAATAAGTTAAAATTAAGTATTTATAGACATATATTTAGTGGTTAACCGGGGACAGTTAGGAGTTAGGAGTTAGGAGTGAAGAGTGAAGAGTTAGGAGTTAGGAGTTAAGAGTTAATAATTGTTTATTCTCTTTTATCCCCTTATGTTTTAAAGCATTATTGGTAACTCCCAACTTCTGACTCCCAACTCCCAACTCCCAACTCCCAACTCCCAACTCCTAACTCCCAACTCCCAACTCCTAACTCCCAACTCCTAACTCCTAACTCCTAACTTTTTCCCAAGGTGCTAATACCAGCTTTTAGGTCACGTAACTACCGTTTATTTTTTGCCGGACAAGGTATCTCGCTAATTGGGTCGTGGATGACGCAGCTTGCCACGGTCTGGTTAGTTTACAGTTTGACCAACTCCCCTTTGATGCTGGGAGTCGTGGCATTCACCAGTCAAATACCTAGCTTTTTTCTATCTCCCTTTGGGGGTGTATTTGCTGATAGATTTTCTCGGCATCGCACGTTAATTGGTACGCAGATTTTGGCGATGTTGCAATCGTTATCGCTAGCAGCGTTGGCATTAACGAACACAATTGAGATTTGGCACATTATTGCTTTAAGCTTGTGTCAGGGTTTTATTAATGCCTTTGATGCACCCGCACGGCAAGCTTTCGTGACCGATTTAATCGAAAAGCGCGAAGATTTGGCGAATGCGATCGCAGTTAATTCGACAATGTTCAATGGTGCGAGGTTAATTGGTCCAGCAATCGGGGGTTTATTGCTAGCCCGTGTTGGTGCAGCATATTGCTTTTTGATTGACGGTCTTAGCTATATTGCCGTAATCATGGCGTTATTGGCAATGCGAATTCCACCAAGTCGAATTCAAAAAAGCACTGCGAACCCGCTACAAAGAATTAAAGAAGGCTTTGTATATGCTTTTGGATTTCCACCGATTCGAGCGATATTATTATTTTCGGCTTTAATTAGTTTATTCGGTATTCAATATACTGTCTTAGTGCCTATTTTCGCCGAAGAGATTCTCAAAGGTAGTGCGGAAACTTTAGGATTTTTGATGGCAGCATCAGGAATCGGTGCGTTATCTGGTGGAATTTATTTAGCAAGTAGAAAAACTGTGGTCGGACTTGGAAAATTAATTGGTATGGCTCCGACAATTTTAGGACTCGCATTAATTGCGTTTTCTTTCTCTCGATATTTACCAATTTCATTACTAGCGATGTTATTCGTTGGATTGGGTACAATCCTGCAAATAGCTTCGAGCAACACAGTTCTACAAACCATCGTCGAAGAAGACAAACGCGGACGAGTTATGAGCTTATTCACGATGTCATTTTTGGGAATGACACCTTTTGGTAATCTATTAGGAGGAGCATTAGCAGAACGCATCGGCGCACCCATAACATTAGTAATTGATGGTATTATTTGTATTTTCGGGTCAATATTATTTGCTCGACAGTTAGCAGGACTTAAAGAACTAGTTATTCCCATTTACGAACAACGAGGAATTATTAAAACCCAAGAGTAAGCGTTGTTACAGACATCAAAATTAATAGGGTGCTGGTGCTGCGGTAGGACATTAGTGAATTTTGAGATAAATGAAAATTGTACAAGAGGTATCATTAATTAGTCGCGGTAGCTTTGAAGAATCACAGCAGTGGGCATTAATTAAAAATGAGATTAGGAGCGCAATATCATTAATAGTTTACCCTCCAGGTGCATCAAATTTTACAATTAACCCTGTATTGCACGGAAATGGCGTTAAACCAATAAAAAGTGCCTGTATGACAGCGCTTCAAGAGAATTACGGTTGGCAATTAGAAACAAAAATTACTTACGCAACCAAATCACCTGGACGAGTTGACGCTACTAAAGCATTAAACGGACATCAATTTGCTTTAGAATGGGAGACAGGTAATGAATGCTGCTATCTATATAGATGAAAATAAATCAAGTTGTGTTGAATTTTTCTCTTTCTGTTTTTGCTGCCTTTTAACTTTTTGCTTACCTCTAGCAGATTCCCATTCTTCAATATTGCCATTTGCTAAGTCATTCAACCGTTTAATAGCTGGTTCAACATCACCTATTTCTGACCCCAGCCAATATCTACCAAGTTTCTGTGCTGCATAAAACGTAGTCCCAGAACCACCAAATGGGTCAATGACAATTTGCCCTGGATTTGATGACATTGCAATAATACGTTCAAGCATAATTGGAGCTAATTCATTTGCTCCTCGCGTTTTATGTTTGCGATGGCGAACTGGTGGAATATCCGACCAAATATCCTCCATTTCAGTCCAAAAAGTTTCTTCTCTATTATCAGCCTCGTCTGCATTTATCCAAACATCTTCAGGTGCATCTCAAATATCCATTAAATTAATACCTTGGGGGTTTAACTTTTTGCGGTGTCCTCCATAATCTCGAATTTCTCCACCACAATGACGGCAAGTTTGAATCGGTGTATAAACTTTATTAAAAACTGCTGGTTCACCCTTTGTGTAATAAAGTAATCCATAATGAGCAGGAGACATTCGCTGACCGCGTGGAAAAGCTTTTGGCATTCGACAGGAAATCCAATGACGAAAAAGCATACCATTTTGGTTTAGATATGCGCCATACTCAATACACCATTTAGGTAAGTTAAAAATAAATAAACTACCACCCGGCTTCAGCACGCGAATGCTTTCACTTAACCATTGTTTTGACCACAAGAGATAATCTGCATCTTTCTTTTGGTCGTTTACACCTTTACCGTAATCTTTCCCAAGGTTGAAAGGTGGGTCAGCAAATACTAAATCTACGGATTCATTCGGGAGAGCTTGTAAAAAATTTATACAATCGCCTTGATATAAAATACCGCGATCGCATTGATAAACCTCAGTTAGTTTTTGATTTGCGGTATTTGAAGGCGATATAAAGTGAATAAATGTCATTTAATAATAGTAAAAACTTTTGATAGCTAATAGAAGTATATATCAATCTTAAATGTTGCTGAACTTATATCTTAAAGGAATGTTAATGCAGTAGGGCATTAATAAATTTATACAGCAATTAGAGATTTCTTGTCGTAAGTATCCTCTCTGTAAATAAAAATCCGTAGAATTAACTAAAAGCAATATCAAGCCTCTGGGCATACTAAAGATACTAAGTATGCCAAGTACCAAGAGGGTGTATGTACAAGGTTAAAAAATTGATGTCCGTTGCTGGAATTGTGCCGCTATTATCCATTGCTTTATTAGCAAGTGGATGTTCGTTACTAAACGCTTCTCTAGAAAGTAATTCAGCAAGCGAGAGCGAGCAGAATCGCGTTTTGAGCGTTAAAGAACGCGAGCGACAAGCGATCGCATTACTGACGGAAGTTGAAGGATTGATTGCAAACGGTTCAAATGCGAAAAATATCCAGTTAAGTCAGGCAAAACTCAACGAGGTTAAAACGCATCTAAAATATTTACCAACTTCGTATACTACTGTTAGCGTTGAAGTCGAATCAAGTCGGCGCAAGCGTTCGTCAAAACGAAGTTCGCAGCGTGCCAGAAAAACTTACAACCATATCGCGGTTAATGATGATAAGTATGCAAGTTTACGCGCTAAAGCTCTTGAGTTAGACGAACAACTTGTATACACAAAACAACGGCTTGAACAAAATGCAACACGCATTCAAACCGCAAAGCAATTCGCATTTGCCGCAGCTAAAGCCTCTCAAAAACCCCCACATCCGGTTGAAAGATGGGAATCTATCGAGCAATTTTGGAACAAAGCTATCGACGAGTTAGAAAATGTGGGTGAAAATCAACCTAGTTATATAGAAGCTCAAAAATTACTCAAAACTTATCATACTAATCTCAAAATTATTCAAACTCGAAAGCAAATTGAAGCAGGAGCATCTGAAACATTAGATGATATTTACGACCGTGTTGAGTCGATGGCAAAATCTCCGCTTACAGAACGTCAAGCATACATCAACGAACTGCAATATATCATTAAACAGCTAAAAACTATCAAACCTGGAACTATAGCATATGCAGATGCACAAAAATTAATTGCATCGGCACAGATACGCCTGAAATCTTGATATTTATCTAAGCAGAATAATGTAATAAAACATATCAGTGTTCGCGGCGATCGCTTCTGACATACTGCTTTGTAATTTACACAGGGGTACGCAAGGTTTGAATACTTTAAATTTTTTTACATACAGGACTTACGCACTGAAAACCTGAAACCTCGATCCCCCCTAGCCCCCCTTAAAAAGGGGGGGAATCTATAAAGCCCCCTTTTTAAGGGGGTTGGGGGATCTATAAAGCGTAAGTCCTAACATAGTTTATTTTATTATTTGTGCTTCAGAGGTCATACCCCTCACATAAGCATTTTGCTCCACGGTCTGTATGGGCGCACGAGAGCTATATAGTCGGTAGGAGTTCAAAGCTGTAACAGCAAGGAATACAGAGTATTTTGACAAAATCATCCGGAACGCGACTGCTGGTATTTGTAGTTAGGGTTGTTCGTGAGAGAACAAAATGCATAAGTTGGTCAACTCAGACCTATATATGTGTATAAGGGTTTAAACCCAAGCTCAAATCACTCTTCTTTGTAATAACTAGGTACAAAACGATGACAAGCTTAACTCAATTACAAAAACAAAACGACGTTCTTTCTCCTATCCGTCAATGGCTCGAATCAATTGAAATTAGTAACCCTAAACTCGCTCATTCTTTGTGCAAGCTGATTCCTTCGCAATGCCCATTTGAACGCGATGTAATTGTATTTGGTAAGAAACTATTCCACATTCCGCCAATGTGCAAATTAAATCCTTTCTACGAACAAGTGGTCTGTTTAAGATTTAAGGCTATGTGCTATCTTGCTGATGTATGCGGTGAAGATATAAGTGCTTACTGCTAATTCAATTCTTTATTTAAATTCTCTGTTTAAATATTGGAAATTGTACATTTACAGTAGTCCCTTCAACCGCAGAAGATTGAATCGATAATTCTCCATTATGAGCTTCGATAATGCGTTTGGTTATTGCCAGCCCTAACCCAGTTCCCGAAGATTTAGTTGAGTAAAAAGGCTGAGTTAATTTCGGTAAAATATCTAAGGGACGGGGGTTCGCCACCATTGTGAATGCAAACACAAATTTGATTGGTATCAATAGGATTTAAAACTTGCAAGTTGACAGCATCCCCACAAGCTATAGCTTCGCATCCATTTCGTACAAGATTAATTAAAATTTGTTTGAATTTATCTTTGTCCCCTAAAATATGTGCCGCAGTCAATGCTGGTTCAAATTCGATTTTGCGTTCGATTGCTTCAGGCATTTCGCGTAAACCTGACAGCATCTCAACAATTAATTGATTTATCTCAATTTTTTCTAATTGCAATGCCTGCGGCTTGGCATACAATAATATTTCTTTTAACAAACGTTCCAAACGATTAGCTTCGTCAAGGGCAAGTAATAACCTTTCCTTTGCAGACTCTGATAAATTAAGTTTTTTAAAAAAGCTTAAGCCCATTTTGACTGTTGTAAATGGGTTGCGAATTTCGTGAATTATACAGGCAGCAAATTCACCAATTGCTACTAATCTCTCTTGCTCAACAAGTCGCGCTTGTGCTACGTGTAATTCTTCGGTTCTGCGCGTAACTTCGACTTCTAGAAGTTGGTTAAATTCACATTGTTGTCGATACAAAAAATAATTATCAATTGCGGTTGCGGCACGTTCGGCAAATAATTCAGCAATACTAACTTCTTCAAGTGCAAACTGACGCGGCTTTTTTTGAAACGAACAAATTGTGCCGATTATTTTTCCTTGCGAGGTGCGTAAAGGTACACCTAAATAAGCGCGATACCCTTCCGGAACTTTACCGCAATTAGTACAAGTTTGACTATCTTCGACTACGAGACTTTGCCCTGTTTCGACTACAGTACCCGTTACAGTACCGTGCAATGAGTAGGTTTGATTGTAGTCGTCTAAGTCAATGTTACTAGCTAGTACTTTATCGAAATTATTCTCACATAAGGTAACTACCGACCAATCAAGGTTGAGCAATTCGCTAACACCCAAGGTAATTTCGCGTAAATAACAGTCGAGTTCTCCCGTGCGATAGCTGAGAGAGGATAATACTTCCAGAGTACGGTTTTGCTGCAAATTACTAGATTTTAATGACATTGAATATTCCTCGACTTAAAAATTAGATGTTATATAGCAATTTTATGTGATTTGCATATATCTTTGAGGACTAAATCGCAGAGACATAGAGTCAGCAGAATTTTTACTACTGATTTACAGCTATATTTACAACATGCTATAAATTTTCTAAATAAGTTTATCGTCATAATTTGCAATAACTCTTAATTAGTTATTTATAAGCTGTAGTGTATAATATAAACACAAAAAACTTAAATAACTAGCATTTATGTGTAAATCATTACAATAAATATTTGTGTCTATTTTAATTGCTTGATACTTGGGGTTTGAAAATTTGATTAAGTAAAGGTTAACAGGAGTTACAAGTAAAGTTAAATAGTATGTAAATTTTGACTGAAAGTATTGCATTTT
This sequence comes from uncultured Calothrix sp., assembly GCA_964242965.1. Taxonomy (GTDB): domain Bacteria; phylum Cyanobacteriota; class Cyanobacteriia; order Cyanobacteriales; family Nostocaceae; genus JANNFJ01. The sequence continues at coordinate 13,005 of CAXTCQ010000079.1, forward strand.
TACAGAATAGTTAACAATTAACTAATCAAAAACCGATGGCGCATATATTATTGGTTGAAGATGAGGTCAAGCTAGCTCGATTTGTCGAATTAGAACTTGGCTATGAAGGCTATAAAGTGACGGTGACGCACGATGGATTGAGTGGGTTGACTGCTGCGAGGGAGTCGCAACCAGATTTAGTGATTGTAGACTGGATGTTACCGGGATTGACGGGGTTGGAGATTTGCCGACGACTGCGAACTACTGGCGACCAAGTGCCCGTGATATTATTGACGGCAAAGGACGAAGTTAGCGATCGCGTGGCTGGTTTGGATGCAGGTGCGGATGATTATGTCCTCAAACCCTTCAGCGTTGAGGAATTACTCGCACGAGTTCGCGCTCATTTGCGGAGAAATCATGAAGTTGACCCCGATTTGTTACAGTTTGAAGATTTGACGCTAAATCGACGCACGCGAGAAGTAAAACGAGGCAAGCGTTCCATCGATTTTACTGCAAAAGAATTTGACTTACTTGCCTACTTACTCGCGCATCCGCGACAGGTAATTACACGCGATCGCATTCTCGAATCAGTTTGGGGTTACGATTTTATGGGAGACTCCAACATTATCGAAGTATATATCCGCTACCTGCGAATCAAACTCGAAGCCGAACACGAAAAACGCCTCATCCAAACCGTGCGCGGAGTCGGTTACGTCTTACGGGAGTGACATTTTTTACTCAAATACAGCAGTAAGTGACTAAATTTAACTAGCCAAAATTTAATTAGTTTTTCTTGCAAGTTGATTTTTTACCTTGCACAATAATACCTGGGGTAGATGCAATATCTGCTACCAGCTTTTTTTTAAGCGGATAAGAAGCAAGTCTGCCCTACCCCCCCACACCCTACACCCTAATTTACATGTTACGAGAAGAAGCAAGTTGGTTGGCAAATAATATTTATTCGCTTCCTTCAGATAGTGTATTTCCAATGTTAAATCTTGGTAGTTCGAGTCAATATTTTAGAACAAAAGAACAACCTTGGATAGATGAACTTTTATTTAAACCAGCAGTAGATAAAGGTTATTCTATAATTCATGTAGATATAAAAGATGATATAGGAGTTGACTTAGTTGGAAATTTATACGACCCGATATTTTTACGAAAAATTTCAACATTAAATATTAAATCAGTATTATGCTCTAATTTATTAGAACATGTTTTAAACCGTGAGGAAATCTGTAAAATATTAAGTGAAATTATCCCCAGCGCTGGCTATTTATTTGTGACAGTACCATACAAATATCCTTACCATTGCGACCCAATAGATACAATGTTCAGACCTGAGATAGAAGAATTTAAACAACTTTTTCCAATGCTGAAAATATCCAGAGGAAATATTGTCAAAGGAGGGTCTTTAGTAAAATCAACTTCCACAACACCAGCATTATATTTACTGGCAATGATAATTCGCATCATGCTACCTATTTACCAACCTTCGAGATGGTACAATTCGATTCGATATAGTTTATGGCTTTTTCGAGAAATTTCTGCTACTTGTGTTGTTTTACAAAAATCATTATGAACAATATTTAAGTCTCATCTTGTAAGTCGTGAGGGTCAGATCCCCGACTTCGTAAAAGTTGTCGGGGATCTAATAACCCCTCGGAACTGATGACACAAACCATTAATTAAATAACTCCACCGATCGATTCACATTTAAATTATTAGGATGTATCATGACCTACCTCGAAACCGCAGCACAATTTTACAGCGAAGTTGCCCAAACCCCCGAAGTTGGACTTTGTTGCGTCCAAAGTACACCTTTGCGACAACCAGGATTGAAAATTCCTACGAAAATGCAGGAAATGAACTACGGTTGCGGCACCACCGTCCATCCCGCAGAACTTGTTAACCAACCTACAGTGTTATATGTTGGCGTTGGTGGTGGTTTAGAAGCTTTACAATTTGCCTATTTTTCACCTCGTCCCGGTGGAGTAATTGCAGTCGATCCTGTAGCAGCGATGCGCGAAGCTGCTATTGCTAACCTTGAAGTTGCAGCTACCGAAAACCCCTGGTTTGAGACTAGTTTTGTCGAAATTCGTGAAGGTGACGCTTTTAATTTACCTGTTGCCGATGCATCAGTCGATGTAGTCGCGCAAAACTGTCTTTTTAACATCTTTGAACCCGAAGATTTAACCCGTGCATTGCGCGAAGCATATCGGGTATTAAAACCAGGTGGACGCTTGCAAATGAGCGACCCGATTGCTACAAGTCCAATACCAAAACATTTACAGCAAGACGAGCGTTTGCGGGCAATGTGTTTATCGGGTGCTATTACTTATGATGAGTATATTCAGCGCATCATCAATGTTGGCTTTGGTCAAGTAGAAATTCGCTCCCGTCGTCCTTATAGATTACTCAATTCGCAAACTTATAATTTACCGGAACATCTGCTTTTAGAAAGTCTTGATTCGGTATCTTTTAAAGTGCCAATTGCTGAAGATGGGGCTTGCGTGTTTACTGGAAAAACAGCGATATATAGTGGTTCGGAAGCTTATTTTGATGATGGGCAAGGTCATATTCTGCAAGCGGGGATTCCATTAGCTGTATGCGATAAAACTGCTGCTAAATTTGCTGCGACATCGCCAGATAAAATCACAATCACTAATTCGACCTGGTACTATGATGGAGGTGGTTGTTGTTAAATTGATACAATGAATGGTAAATACGGCAATCAATATCTGTCGTAGAGATTAACCATATATTGAGGCAATCCTGAATCATGCGTGAGGGCTAGATCCCCGACTTCGTAAAAGTTGTCGGGGATCTGAATTGTCGCGGAGTCTAGATATTACATTTTAATAATCGTAAATTCATTAAAACAATGCAAACTCAAATACAAAAGGCAATTACTCCTTTCCAAGAAAAGCTAAATTCACCTCTAACAAAGCAAAAAATTACCGTCCTGCAAATAAATTTAGGCAAGCGTTGTAATCTTGCTTGCAGTCATTGTCATGTCGAAGCTGGTCCTAAACGTACCGAAGAATTATCTCCAGAGATTTGTAACCAATTAATCGAATTAATCGAAACATCACCTCAAATTCAAATTGTCGATTTGACAGGTGGGGCACCGGAGATGAATTATGGATTTAAATTACTAGTGGAAGCTGCACGCAAGCACAATAAACAAGTAATAGTGCGGTCAAATTTGACTATTTACTTTGAAAATGGCTTTGGTTACTTGCCCGAATATTTTGCTAAACATAAAATTCGAGTAGTTGCCTCTTTACCTTGCTACCTCGCAGATAATGTTGACAAAATGCGCGGTGATGGTGTTTTTGATGCGTCGATTAAAGCGCTGCAATGGTTGAATGATTGCGGATATGGTAAGGAACCAGATTTAATTTTAGATTTGGTCTACAATCCCCAGTTGCCAGTTAGCGAACAATTTGCTTTAACACCCGACCAGAACAAACTCGAACAGGATTATAAAATCTTCTTACAAGAACATTTTGCGATCGCATTCAATAATTTGTTTACCATTACCAATATTCCCGTTGGGAGAACGAAGTTTCATTTAGAACGTACAAAGCTCTACGTACCCTATTTACAGTTTTTAGAGTCGCATTTTAACGAGGGTACGGTTGAAGGTTTGATGTGTCGGAACGAACTTTCGGTTGATTATTTGGGTAACGTATATGACTGCGACTTTAACCAAATGATGAATAAACCCGCGAAAACCCGTGACGGTGAAAATTTGACAGTGGGTAAATTACTTACAGCAGGTAACTTGGACTTAATTAACCAAGTACAAACCGCAGCTTACTGTTATGGTTGCACCGCTGGTTGTGGTTCGAGTTGTGGAGGTGCTTTGGTTTAATTAGGAGTTAGGAGTTGGGAGTTAGGAGTTAGGAGTTAGAAGTTAGAAGTTATTAATTAATCTTTCCTTTCCCTCTTCCCCCCCTTCCCCCCTTCTCCTCTCTGATGAAGCACTTGTGTGATGCTTTAATACTGCCGTTACCAAAATTGTTACGAGCGATCGCACTCGTTGCAATGCGTTTAAGATGATCTAAGTTATGCTTCTCACATTACCCCTAAAACCGTGAACCCCTCCCAAAAGGCACGGTTTTTTTTATTGGGGTAATGTTTAAGTAAAGTGTTTTTTGCACGCAATCAAAATTTTTCGTTACCAAAACTGTTACAGAGTGCCCGACCCCCTAAACTTCGATCTATGATGATAAATAGTTAAGCTCCTCACACCACACTAGAAGCCGCGAAACAATTGTTTCGCGGCTTTTTTATTTTGTGTATTTACATGAAGATTTTCCATGTTTCTTTCTCTTTGCAATAAATCACTTTCTTCATGTCCACAACCGTTGGATAGAATAGGCATCAAGCTGTGTATCCTGGCTGATGATGGTTAAAGAGTGGTTAATTGCCTGTGCCACTAGCATTCGATCGAACGGATCGTGGTGATGTAGAGGAAGTTTACGGACTTGTACCGTATCAGCAAATGAAATTTGCAATAATATTATATCAGAGGATTCAATTTCAGATCCTATCGTTTCGTAGCTCTTTTGAAGTGACAGTTTTCCGATATTCAGTTTAATTGCAATCTCCCAAAGGCTTACAATACTGATATAAACACTATCAGCCTCTTCAATTATCGCTCTGAGATTTTTTGGCAAGCTGGCATCATCTTCAGATAACCAAATAAACGTATGAGTATCTAAAAGAAACGAACTCATTCCATATATTCCTTAAAGTCTACCAACGGCTCATCAAAATCATCAGGCAATGGTAAAACAAAAGTGCCTTTGAGTATACCTGCTCGACGTTTATTTTGCGGAGGCTGTATTTGAGATACATCTTTCGAGTAGTTATCGATCAAATACTTAGCATAATGCAAGAGTTCTGTTTTTAGAGGCTCTGGCATCTTTCCCAAAGTTTGTAAAATCTCTCCATCAACTGTCACAATTTTTCCTCCCGGACGTTGGTGAGTGCTTGTGTAGCGCAGCGTCTCCAAGAAAACTAAGGCTCGGTTGCGCTCCACCGACAACTTAATTGTATTGTACCGCAGTTGTCACTTATAGCAAGATGTACAAAACCATGTGTGCCATTTATTCGTAATCTTCAAGCTTATTCATCACCGAATAATGCAACTGAGCAAAAATACTTGCTTGTGCTAAATTTTTAAAAGACTTTCCCGATATTAAATTCAAACAATTAAGCACTCGCTTCTGCCACTGTTCGGAGGTGATTATATCTGTACCCCAAGCTTGGAAAACTTCTTTTTCAGAAATACCTCCTAAGCGATGCGATAAGTTATTTCGTATCTCGCGTGCAGATTTCCAAAATTCTCGAAAATCGTCACTACTTTTACTTTCAACAATAGCTGCATTTAATAGATATTCCAATACCCAACCTTTCAAAGGAATTGTAGTACCTGAATCAAAACAACTTCTTAACGATGGATGAATTTGCAAAATTGATTTATGCAAATCTGGAAATTTATCTTGTCTAGATGTAACATGATTTGGTTCGTAAGCGATCGCCCAAGCATACAAAGCTCCTTCAACCGCTCTATGGCTATGTAGCAATGCTTCAGTAGTGTTCTGTTGTTCTAACCTAATCGTACCAAGATAAGCTTGTTCGTAAGCCATCCACCAAAATGTTTTCTCTATTTGTCCTGGAATACTCATCGAACTTCTTGCCAAACTCAAAAACCTTTCAAACTGTCCTTGGTTCCAAGCTATACCTGCTTTAAGTAGATTGGGTACAGCACCGAAGTTAGAATTCTGGCTGATAAAGTAGGGTTGGAGTAGGTCATAAACTTCAGCATAGTCATAGCGCTGTATTAATTTTAACGCTTGCTGTTGAGTTCTATCCCAAAGATAGTTGCTTCCCAAAAATGGACCGCTATAGTCTGAAGCTGTACCGATGCGGTTGGCTTTAGTGTTTTGCTTGAATTCAAAAAAAAGAATGCGATCGCCGAATAAACTCAAACCAGAAATTCTTGATGCTTCGGAAGTTTGACCGACTCCACCTTTTAGACAAACCCAAATCGGCTGACTGGATTCAATTATAATTTTTTCTTTCCAAGTTTTTCTCCACCATTGAAACATTTCTTCAAAATTTGCGGGATTTGTACCATCTGAACCGAGAGTGATAACTTCTATCGAATCATGATTCATGCAGTCAAATTTATGCAGTATCCAATTTTTCAGCAATTCGGCTGCATAGAGAGTATCTTTTTCTCTTTCGCGTACTTCTGATTTTTGGTCGGTTGCAATTAGATAAACCCTTTCAATCTCATTTACTTTTTCTGTTAAGAGTTTACCAATAATGGTAGGAGCAATACGTTCAGTATACGATTCTAAATTGTCAAGTAAATACTTAGTTAAATCTCGGAAAGTGATGACTCCATGACCTAAATCGGAAACAACCTCAGCTTGTTCGCCAAGAATATCGGCATTTTGCATTCGGTCATCACCAATATTAAACCATTCTCCAGATTTGATTCGGAACATTAAATCTCTAGTTCCAATAGTAGCAATTAATATTGATTTCATAGTCATAATTAGATTAGTAAGAATGAAATGTATAATTTAAAGGTGAAATCAACCGGGTTGCCTTGTAACTAAGCTATTAATTATGTATGTTGGGTTCCGCTATCGCTATACCCAACTGTAGGGGCACGGCAATGCCGTGCCCCTACGAAATCTATGTTTATATCGGAAAAATTTGAGCAAACTTTGTAGGAGTTGTACGGGATTTTAACTCTTTTAAATACTTCATTCTTGGGTCACAATTTGAGGCAAAAACAGTAACAACTTGATAATCACCTAAGTCTGAAATCCATACAGGAGATGGTTTGACTTCCCTAACAACTTGACCGCAAAGGTTGCCATCATAATTTAATTGTTCTTGCCCATCTCGATTTATAGATTTAACCTTCAAGTCATCATGATGTAAAAGTGCCAAAGCATAGGGTTTGCCAAAATCTTCTGCACCAGCACAAACTACAATCTTACAATTAGAATCAATGGCTTCTTTCCACTGTCCGCTATTTACCACGCCCAGCGTTTTTAAACTATTATGCTTAACATTTATTTGAGTTAATTTTGCCAGTGCAGCATAAAAATTTTGCAAGCGTTTTTGGAATAACAGTTGAAATTCTTTAACTGTTTCTGGTAGATGCCAAAACTTATCATCACTTTCTGGGATTAACGTTGAACCACGCCACCAAGGTGCAAATGGACGATTTTGGCGCGAATAACAAGGTCGTCTTGCACCTTGACCAATTCCACCTAAATCGAACATTAACCAAGTCAGATTTTTAAATAATTGCTGAATATCTTGTTGCTGAGATTTTGAGGCTTGCGGTGAATAAGATAAGGTTAAAATACCCTGTTGTTCGCCACAATCTTCTCTTCTTCCATTATTATTTGACAGAGGCTCTTTGCAAATAACCCTTCCAGATTGAATTGCAAATTTTACCCAACCGCGATGCCTGTTAGGGTTGATTGCACCAAATAGTTTACCTTCCCATTCTTGCGTAGCTTTTGTCTCTAATACTCCTAAAGCAAAAGTACGAAACCAATACCGCAGCATTGATTTAAAAGCAATACTACGCACTTCAGCTTCGGCAAATGTATCAGTTTTGAGTTTACCTTGTCTGTCGATTCTAAAACGACCATCTTTATCTTTTTGATAGGGATGAGAAACTTGTTTCAATTTCTGACGACCGTGAATTAGTTGACCTTCTAAGGTAAATTCGATGCGGAAAAATTCATTACGAGTTATTTTACCAGGACGGATAAGTTCGCCGTAACCTGTATTGACCTGCGAACCAATACCCGATTGCAATCCAGTTATTAACCACTGTTTGACTTTATCTAAAACTTGCGTGTCTTTACATCCACTAGTAAGACGTAAACCAATTAAAAATGTCGCTTCTTTAAGACATAAAAATGGGTTGGGATTGGGGTCATATTCCAATGAATTTTCTTTCCATTTCCAAATGTTATTCGCCATATCCATTGCTAATAACCCTGGTTCATTGGGTAATGGATACGCATCTAAAAAGGTAACTTTACCTGCTTGTTCGCTTTTATTTTTCGCTTCTAAAGAACCAAAATCAGCTGCAACTTTCTTTTCGGCTTCTTTCCAACTAATACCTTCTTGGACAATAATTTCTAATATTGCTTGAGTTCGTGCAACTCCTCGCAACGTACTAGAAGGGATAAAAGGCATTCCCAAGGCATCAAATGCAGGTAGTAAAATACTCTCTGGTCCTCGATGTCCACCAATACGAATACGCCAAGACGATTTGACAAGAAAAGTATTATTTTTACCTGCGATTAATTCCGTGCGTTTAGTTAATTGTTGGAGACGTTGGGAATAATTTGCCTTCTCCTCCGCCATTTGTAATACTTGCAACTTAGTTACATCTTTATATTCGCTATCTGATGGACGCATCCAGCGCAGGTATTCAACAAAGCTGGCAGATGTATCGGGGTTCGGTTCGCAATTTTCATCCAACCAAGGTGAAGGGGTCGGTGGTTGATTTCCAAAATTATTACCACCTGAGTTGTTGTTACCTCGATTATTATTACCACCACCACCATTATTAATTCGCGGTGGATTGGGGTTTGGTCTTCTCACAGCAGGTGTTTGCTGTTCTGGTCGTTTTGGTTTTTCAAATACCATATACCTTACTCCCCTTTAATATCCCAATATACAGCAGCAGCCCAAAAGCTAAATTCTTGCGCTACGGCAAGTCCTAACCCGCTTAAACCTAGATATTCTTCGGTATCTAATTCTTTGAGAATATTTAAGCCTGTACTAGCTGTTAAATTTTTGATACCAGATAAATTTTCCAAACACTCAAAGAACTTTTTGACAACTTGCTTTTTACCTTCTTGACTCAATGCTTTCTCTTCGGCTTTGAGACGCATCATTCCCCAAGTCGCAAGGTAGGTATAAAGTTCGATAGCTTGGTTTTTTTGTTCCTTGAGGCGAGTATCATCTTGATTGGGTTGCGATCGCAAGTTATCCAAAGCCTCGTAAATTGGCGTACTAAGTGTTCGTGGGTCAAACATATGAATGATGAATTATGAATGATAAATGCTGGATGGTACAAAATACTTAATTTGCCATCCATTGGTTAACAAATCCGCGTCCTAAGCTTTCTTGTCCGCCAATTTGGAGGATTTCGTGCGCGGCTAATAAGTCTTGAAAATCTTGATAGGATTGTTTGGAACTACCATTAGCTTGAGAAGTGATTCCCCAATTTAGATACATCAAAGTATCTGGTGGAATTGCTTCTTCATAACGAAAACCACCGTCTACCGATTTATTTTCGTCTAGTTTGATTTTTACTTGTCGCCATAAACTCATTTGAATCAATGTTGTACAATGTTGGTCGGGTAAAATCAACATTCGGTTAATTTCAATGGTATCTGGCTTATCTTTTGGTAAAAAATCTTGCCAATTATTCCACTTGGTTAATTTATCGGCTTTAATGATTGCGTCTTTGAGGTAAATAGGTTTACTATCCGTAAAATTACAGCTATATTCAGCAGGTAATTTCAAATTATTATTGCTCATTCGCAACCAACGTCGTAGCAACATTGGGCAGCTAATCCAAACTACACTATGGCTTAATGAGGGTACAGGTAGCCACAGAATAGAGGCATCACCAATCCAAATATCACCTTGTTCGAGTTGTTGCGAATCTTTTAAATCTGTTCCAAATAATTGGTGTTTTACGCTTTTATCTATGACATTTGCACGTAAACGACCGCGAATTGTACTCGATGGAATATAGGGTAAATTAGTATGCGATTCTCGTGCAATCCCTAATAAGTTTCCTTCTTGAGTTGTGCCACCAGTGTGTAGTGGGGCAAGAAGATATAAGTAGATAGAGTTAATCATGGTGATTGATAATTTTTACAAAATTGATAATCTGGCATCTTGTACCAATTATATTGTCAGTATTTATGCTTTGTAGGTTGGGTGGAACGAAGTGCAACCCAACGTTTACCAGATTTTTGTTGGGTTACGCTGTCGCTCCACCCAACCTACGTACTATTCATAATTCAAAATTCACCCAAAGAAATTGCGAATAACCAAGCTGTCTCCAATTATTGACCTTTTTATCCAAGTTATCTTGAAACAACTTTTGCGGAGAATTCAAATAATAACAACTCCCCGCTGTAGCAGCAAAAACCTGTGGTGCAGGAATACTTTTGCGCTCATCTTTTTTATCCCGGAAACGACAGCTAATTGCTACAGCTTTATCAGTGGCAAAGCTTACCAATCTCCCCGGTTCTTGATTGCTGTTAGCTGTATGGGCAAGCTTCCATTCCCACGGTTTCGCTTGACACAAAGATACTTTCTTTCCATTTTCTAAGGTTTGACGTTCAAATACTCCAGGTGTCACTAAATAAGCAATTGATTGATGATGCGACTCGATATTAGAATTAAAATTATGCTCCGATATAGCTTGTAATTGCTGCCATTGTTCGCTTAATTTATCGCATCTTTCTAACAATACCTGATGTCCTTCCCCACCCAATCGTAATGTAGTCGGTGTGTCGATTTCCATATCAAGACCAATTGCTAAACTCCAACCTGGAAGCATCCGAATCGCATTTTCCACAAAATAACCATCTGCATCTTTTACTTGACGGCAATCTTCTTGCATTTGATTATGGGAACGAGTTTCAACTACCCAAGGTTGGTCTTCACCTGGATATTGCACTTGCCAATCTGCGGGGTTAATTTTACCGTTTTCTAAGTATTTTGCTATGGTTGCCGATGGCAGATATTGCCTGTATTTTACTGCGACCTTACTTACATCTTCTTTATCGTCATCTGATTTTAGCCAAGATGGTCGAACTAAAGGACGAGGTTGAAGGGGATTGGTTTTGATGTGATGCAGGGGTGATTTTTCATCCCAATCTACAGGTATTAAGGGTGTGCTGCCAACAAAACCCAAGGGACGGGAAAAGTATAAAGTTTCACCATGACGACAGAAAAAAGGCCCGACGATTTTAAACTTGTTATCGCGTCCGCATTTCGTCAAAGCGCTTAAAGCACCTGCTATACTATGTCCATTCGGTGGAAATACGCTACTAGCCCAAGCGCGATCGCCTGGTGAAAACGGCTTCGCATCGCGGAACAATAACACATCCAAGGGCACTATACTATACCAGTAAATCATGCTTTACCCCCAATTTAATTTCGCGGTTGCGTTTGACGAATGCGGCAATTTTCAACCAATTTTGCACTTCAATTGTTAAATTTGCTTGTGGTGTTGTTTGCCACAGTTGAAAGAGAAACTTTGATAGATATTCTTGAAAGCGTTGTTTGTGGGAATCATCACCTTTAAGTTGTTCTCTGCGATCGCAAAATGCCTGCGTCCAAGGTTGAATTGCATTCAAAACTGGTACGGGATGTTGATTCCACAGGTTCGCTGCTTGCTCGAAAATACTCGCTTCAATCCCTGGAAAAACATCGATTAACCCTTGCCAAAGCTCAAAAACCGCGAATTTAGCCGTTGCTTGGAGAATGTTGCCATTGCCGTACAAAACCCGTACTGTGACAGCATCTTTGGTCTGACCATCCGCGAAAATCTGAGACTTCGCTTGTTTCTCTGCTAACCACATATTATCGAGTGCGATCGCAAGTGGAACCGAATGATGGGCAATTACAACCCCGAAACTGATGGTTGCATTTCGTCCCATCGTAAATAAAGGACGTTTAGTAATTGCCTCGTTAGGGTCATGGTCGTACTGCCAATAATCCCCATCGTTTTTAAACTCCCCTTTCGGGTCTTTATCTCCACGAAAACACTGCCGAATATCCCACAACCACTTATCCCACTCCCATAAATTAGTATAAGCCATCACATCATCACCACCCGCATAAATCGAGCGTCCAGCATAGCGCTGTTCGGTTAAATAAGGTACGAGATTATTCGAGAAATCGAGCAATGCACGACTTAAAGCACTGTGGGTTGAAGGCCCCATTTGCTTGGGTAAGGTAAGGAAATCCGCGAAAACTGGGTTATTTTTGGCAACGTTTAATACTGCTTGCGGTACATACTCCCCATAAGGTCGCATCTTCTTACCCTTCAACCACTCACTCATTCCATCACCATCACCAGCAGCTAATACATACCAGTCAGCAGGGTTATTACTGGGATAATAGCGGTCTATAATTGCTTGGATTTTTTGACGACAATCGCGTTTGATAGCGTAAATCTTCTGTCGCAATTCCTCTTGAATTTCCTCGTCGTCTTCATTTTCTAGCCTGATTTCCCACTCCTTCAATTCAGGTATATCAGCATCCTCCACCAACCAACCCGCATTCAATAAACGCGGATGATATTTTTTCGGTGCTGTTTCCCCATCCATCCAAGGAATCCCCCACTTACTTCGCATATCTTTAATGACTTTCTCCGTCCAAGGATATTTAGCCATAACTGCTTCGCAAGTTCGCTGAAAATTCCGCCAACCATCAAAATTTTCTGCCTCCTCCATCACTTTGAGATACCCCGCAACACCCCCAGTCAAATCGGGATACGATGCAGATATACTTTCTTCGAGTTCATCAAGCTTCAATAACTTCGGTAAAACCTTTTCCAAACCCCGCTTCACCGTTTCTGTAGCGTTGAGTTGTTCCCTACCATCAAATAACCCAGCGTGACGTTCCCAATGTTTCTTAGTTTCCCCTTCCGTTACCCAATCATTACCGGGATGCACAACCGGACCGATACCCGATATCGTTGAACGGGGTGCAAAAGCAGTCGGAATTTGCCAGGAACGAGCATTTTTCACCGCTGCAAGTCCATTGCGGGTTTGGTCAAAAATACTCGACCACCACGAACCAACATTGACGCTAAATTCTGGTTTTTCTAAGTTTTGTTGGTAAGCTTGTCGTAAAAAATTGAGTTCTTCTAGTTGAAATAAATTACTATTAAAAGATTGGTTTTGGGCTTTTACCCAAGGTGCAAATATATCTTTTTCTGCTTCTAATATCGAGTCATTTTGAAATTCTTCCCCTTCTTTTCCTAAAGGTACACCAGCATAATAAAATTGCCATTGCGATTTTAACCAACCCTGCCAACTTTTACTATCCCGTTGCAAGTCCTTCATCCAGCGACGTGTACCGTGCAACTCATCAAAAACCAAGTTACCCAATTCTTGCCATGCTTCCTTCAGGGTTTGTTCTGCCGTTTGCATCGCAGCTTCCACCTTATCTTTCGGCAAAATCACCACAATCACATTTGGAAATCCAGCAGTCAGTAAATCCTTGGTTTCGGGTTGCTTCACCCATTTATCGAAAGCAGGAAATTTTTGCAATAACCAATGGTCAATCAAAGGTTGCTGAAACAAACTTGGATAAAGCAAGCTATCGGGACCGTATTGCAACGCAAGTTTAAAGCAGATTTTCGCAGCTATATAATGTAAAATCCACGAACCAGCCCATAAATCGCGCATTTTGCGACTAGCTTTAATCAATTCCTGGACTGGGGTAAAAGTAAAGCTGACTAGATACGGATGCGATACTTCCTTCCCTGATTTCCAACGTTCTAAATCATCGGTAGTAGCATCATAACCCGTCAAACCTCCGGCTAATGCAGCGGCAATACTCGCATGACTCCAAATCGAACTATCGGGAAGTCGCGTTTCTGCCGGCATCAGCATCAAGTTATCATTAGCAAACTGGCGAAAAACTGCCTCTGGTAAACACCTCCACAACCACCAAAACACCGATTCCTCATCACGGATTGATTCGGGGATTAAGTTGGGTAGTTCTTGTTCTTTTTGGGTTAAATATTCAAGTCGATTTGATACCAGTGTGTCGTGTTCTGTGACTTGGAAATTTAACTTCGCGCCGGAAAGAAGGTGTGCGATCGCTAAACCATTGCGATTATAATTTACACTGCTGGCGATACTGCCGATAGCACCGCGATCGCTTGCCGAAGCGATGTAATCGGCGAGTTTGATTTGCTTGAACAGCTTACCCGATGATACTTCTGGGTTCCAACCGTTTGTTACCCAGTCTTGCATTACAGATAACTGCTGCCAAAAACTGTTACCACCGCGTCCAGTGTTATTATGTAAAGCCTTCAGCGTTGGGTCATGCAAAATGCCCCAGATTTTTGCCTGCCAAAATACTCTCGACACGAGTTATATTCCTTACTCCGTGACTGCATTGAAGTGTAGCAGATATTTTATTGATGTCGCCAGTATTTGGAAATATTTATTGAAAGTCGTTGAGAAGTTGGGTTAAGTGTGGGGTAGGCATTTGGGGTAGATGTGAGTTATGGTGGAATATTTTCTTTTCTATTGACAAATCGAGGGAACTGTGGGTAATGAAAAATAAACATCAATCTTCCGTAAATCATTCAACTGTACGGTTCATAGGAGCATGACCAAAACTAAACGCAACATCATAACCAATTCGCATAGTAAATAATCTAGCGTTCGGATTCTTCTGCTTCAAACTTAATGCTGATTCGACACCACTTTCATCAATTCCATATTCGCCAGTTTCAGCATCAATCACAATCATCTTGCCAATATTATCGCCATGTTCAACCTCTGAGCGAATCCCCTGATCGTAAAGCTTTTTGGCTCTTTGGGCAACTTCCTCTACAGTCCAAAAAATAGCCTGCATAATAATTACACCTGCTTTTACCTAGCGTTTTCTATATTCTCAATTATAGGGGCAAATAATTAGGCGATCGCGTAAGTATAACAAATCGCGTTTCCAATCAATTAGTTTCCCCAGTTAAGGGGAACCTGACCTTTCCCAACCGCGATCGCGCTTTTACAACAGCAGCAACCAGAGATTGCGATAGCTTGCGCTGACTTGTGAGTTCGCGTAGCGACTCTACGGAGTATCGCACTACACAAACGCGATAAAGCTAAAGCGATCGCGCTTTTAGTATTTAAGGTGGTTTAAGGATTATTCGTTTTGTTGGGTTTCATTACGATAGCTTGCGCTGACTTGTGAGTTCGCGTAGCCACTCCTACGGAATATCGCATTACATAAACGCGATAAAGCTACGCTTCGCTTTAGCGATCGCAAGTAAGTATTTATCGAAGTAGGTGGCGAAATTACCGGAGAAGAATAGCGTGGGTAAATTCCCACAAAACTGCCATCCTAGTTACGATACCTGTGTATCCAGGCTAGATTTTAAGTAATTCGGTATTAATATTCCAAACTATGTTAAGAAATTTTAATGTAGGGTGCGTTGCGCTGCGCGACAACGCACCGTCAACAATTCAAGGTGCGTTAGCCTACGGACATAACACACCCTACAGACTAATTACAATACCTGTATATCCAGGCTAGATTTTACTGATATCTTTTTTTGGGATATGAAACCTTTCTAGCCTGAGTCTAAAATAGATAAATACTTACTAATGTAAAACTGAGGATAAATTTATGCAAGAAGTATCTAACTATACTCAAGAACTGACAAACCGCATCTCGCCGATTGTAGAGAAGTTATTTAAAGGCAGTAGTTTCTATACAGTAAGTTTGAAAAAACAAGAAAGAATTGAAGATTTAGTAAATCTTTTTGGTGAGTTATCATCTGAAGACTTTCAAGCTATTTCCGACTATGAATTAACACGGAGAATTAAGAAGTTATTGACTTTAGAGGCAGTTTCGGGTACCTTAAATGACTTAACACCGGAACAGATAAAAATCTTTGATGAAGCTGTAGAAGGAAAGTAAATAAGTGGATTATTTATTGGATACAAACATCCTCAGTTACATTTTAAGAAAAAATCTGATTGTAGACAATAAGTTAAGACAAGTAACTAGAAATGGAAATCAAGTTTTCCTAAGTTGTATCACGTATTACGAAGTTAAGCGAGGTTTATTAGCTATAAATGCGACTAGACAATTAGCTAATTTTCAGCAGTTTTATACCGACTATGAAGTTTTATTTCTAGACGATATAGATATTATCGAGCAAGCTTGTAAAATTCATGCTGATTTAAAAATTAAAGGTAGACCCATACAAGATGCTGATGTATTGATAGCTGCGACTGCAATTACACGTGGTTTGGTTTTGGTTTCTAATGATTCTGATTTGCTAAGAGTAGAAGGATTAAGTTTAGAAAATTGGCTAATCGAAAATTCATAAATGCTCTAGATGCCCCTCACCGATTTCTTAATCAAAACATTTTATTGTTGTTACTCCCTGAAAATTCTCCAAAACTAAGATAGTAAATTATCTGACGAGTGACACAGAACCAGAAATTTACGCGCTCCCTAGCGACACTCATAAAAAATGTTGTGTAAAGCCAGGTGGCTGCTACGCTGTCATCTTGATGTGATGTTTCCAATCTATTTCTTTCCCCAATTAAGGGGAACTCAAACTATTTAGACTATTGTTACTTGAACCACTTGATGGCAGTAACTGCCACCCAGTGCTTCCACTCATAGCACTGCCACGATGTGCTTCCATATAGGAAAAAAGTATAACCTTGTATCAAAACTACAGTAATCACACACATCTATTCTCTAAAATAGCCCTTTTTCTGCGATAAATACGTAGCAATAAATAAGCTTAGTAATAATAATTTATTTTTTTCAACCGTATATGAATACTATCTTTTATTACTTTTGCACTTAATTTTTTGATTATTAATTACTTACTGCCACGAAGTCCTTCCACTTTTTTGCACTAAAGGTAGGGTTAAATGCCTACCCCTGCGCGTGTACCAAGCATGTACTAACTGGAAGCCTTATTGTTACGTTATGTCCCCTTTAAGGTATTTCAGCTACGGGTTTCCAATCAATTAGTTTCCCCAGTTAAGGGGAACACGTATATACAACTCGGCCGACCAGGCACCGGGTGTTTCCAATCAATTAGTTTCCCCAGTTAAGGGGAACCCGGGTATCCAGTCTTGAAAAAGCACGCTCTCAGTTGGGTTTCCAATCAATTAGTTTCCCCAATTAAGGGGAACGCCTGCAATACTTGTTCCCGGATGTTGTAGGCATTGCTCGTTTCCAATCAATTAGTTTCCCCAATTAAGGGGAACATGGAGGCTTGAACTTGGGTGCGTTGCCCCTTTGGCGTTTCCAATCAATTAGTTTCCCCAATTAAGGGGAACTTCCGGCCACATGGCAACGGTGCGACGCCGGGATTCTGCCATTGTTTCCAATCAATTAGTT
>CAXTCQ010000080.1:0-30146 GCA_964242965.1 uncultured Calothrix sp.
CTACTCCCCACTCCCCTCCTGCCAAGTCCACAGCCTAAAATCATTATGGGGTCTTACCAATTACCACTGGATACACTAGCCGAACAACTGTTGGAACTTGCAATCAAGTCGGGTGCTGAAACTGCGGAGGTATATCAGTCGCAATCGCTATCTCGACCAATATTTTTTGAGGGAAATCGGCTTAAGCAAATTGAAACTAGTCAAGTCGAAGGTACTGTTCTACGACTGTGGCAAAATGGATGTCCGGGACTGACAGTGGCTTATGGTTCAGTTGAACCACAAGCTATGGTCGAACGTGCTTTAGCGTTAAGCCAACTCAACCAACCTGAAGTTGTGGAATTAGCTAGTAATTCGCAACCTGCTTACCCAGATTTAGGGGAAGATGTACCTTTATCCAAGTTAGTTGTGTGGGGTAAAGAAGCGATCGCACTAATCCGCGATGTTTACCCTGAAGTCATATGTAACGGTGACTGGGAATGCGATGTTGAAACCACCCGTCTTGTAAATACTCAAGGTCTGGATTGCCACTATACTGACACGACCCTCAACTGCTACCTATCGGCTGAATGGGTACGAGGGGAGGATTTTTTAAACGTTGCTGACGGTCAAACCGAACGCGGTAGCCTTAACCCGTCCAAGGTCGCTCAACAAATTTTACAACGGTTAGCCTGGGCGCGAGAAAATGTCACGCCACCAAGCGGTCGCGTTCCAGTTTTATTCACATCAAAAGCGGCAGATATGCTTTGGGGAACAGTACAAGCAGCGTTGAATGGCAAGCGCGTCCTCGAAAAAGCTTCTCCGTGGGCGCAAAAAATTGGTAAACCTGTAATTTCCGATGGTTTCACTTTGTATCAAGACCCGCAAGCGGGACCTTATAGTTGTCCGTTTGATGATGAAGGTACGCCAACTCAACCGTTAGTATTTATCGAAAATGGCATATTGCAAAATTTTTATTGCGATCGCACAACCGGGCGCGATTTAGGTATCCAAAGCACTGGTAACGGTTTTCGTCCGAGTTTAAGTAGTTACCCTAGTCCCGGTTCATATAATTTTTTGATTCAGCCAGGTAAAACACCACTACAAGCTCTCATCGCCAAATTAAATGATGGTCTAATAATTGACCAAATCTTAGGTGGTGGTAGTGGAATTTCGGGTGACTTTTCCATCAATATTGATTTGGGTTACCGTGTCAAAAATGGTGAAGTGACGGGGCGGATAAAAAATACGATGGTGGCAGGTAATATTTATACAGTCCTCAAACAATTAGTAGAGTTAGGTAATGATGCGGATTGGAATGGTTCGTGCTATACCCCTTCGCTAATAGTTGAGGGACTTTCGATTACTAGCAAGCAAGGATAGGTAGTGGTCAGTCGTCAGTCGTCAGTAGTTGTCGCTTTGGGATCGGCAAGGTGTTTATACCGTTTTAATATGAAGATGCATATTATTAGCCTGCTTACAGCAGGCTTTGTTCTAGTTAGCCCTAGTCTTACAGACTAGGGCGGTCTGTGCAGCTTCATATGGAGTTAGTATTATTTAATATCAAGTATGCTGTTGTATCATAGAATTTTCTTGTTTTAAGGTATGAATGCGAAATTGTATAAATTTATTAATAATCTATTGTCTGACTCAAATGATGCTGGAATAGTTCCGAAATTAGTATCAGTTTCTTGGCTATTTTATGAAGGTAGCCATCAAATATTACAATTCACCTACAAACAAAGTGCAATCAACTATTTTTAAAGCTAATATTTGTCAGGATAGTGTCGGTAGTTTCGCAATCGCGCATCTATCTGGAGACTGTAATTATCTTGAGACTAATTTTCAAATTGGACTTTGTCAAAAAAATAAATTTTGAATTTTGAATTTTAAATTATGTCATTTCCTTTTCTAACTCAGCGCTTTCATCGTTGGTTGCAGCCAAGAAAAGGACTTGCGATCGCCGAAGCATCTATCATCGGTTTAGTTGCCGCTTTATCCGCAGTCTTTCTCAAAGTTGGTTCGGGAACTTTAGGAACTTGGCGGGTACATACTTCGCATTTTTTACCAACATGGATTGCTTTGCCTGCCGTCGGTTTGAGTTTTGGGTTTCTAGCTGGTTTAATTGTCGAACGATTAGCTCCGGAAGCAGCAGGTAGCGGTATTCCTCAAGTTAAAGCGACACTTGCGAATATTTCAACTAACCTATCATGGCGGGTAGCTTTAGTGAAATTGCTGAGTGCTATTATTACAATTGGTTCAGGGTTAACACTAGGTCGTCAAGGCCCCACCGTTCAAGTTGGTGCAGGATTGGCAGCAGGGATGAGCCGTCTAGTTCCTACTTCACCCGACCATCGCCGCCAAATGATTGCAGCAGGTGCGGGTGCGGGGTTGGCAGCAGCTTTTAATGCGCCCATTGCAGGGGTTTTGTTCATCATTGAGGAATTGCTGCAAGACTTATCGGGTATTACATTAGGAACTGCGATTATTGCTTCATTTATTGGTGGGGTTGTGTCGCGGTTGTTGGGAGGCGGAAGTTTACAACTAAATTTGGAAGTAACAAAAAACTTAAGCAGTTTTACAATTACTGAGCTTCCATTTTTTTTGATACTAGGTCTTTGCGCGGGCGTTCTCGCAGCATTATTCAATCAAGGACTAGTTTACAGCATAAAACTGTACCGTCGATTGCATATTAGCTTGCCGCTACGGGTCGCTTTAGCAGGTTTAGTTTCGGGGATAATCGTATCAATATTGCCAGAATCATTCCGTGATAATACGGGATTGCGCGAATTTGTGATTATGGGTTCTGTAAATGCTCCCTTGGCTGCGATCGCATTCGTTGCCCAGTTCATTCTGACTTTAATCGCATTTGGTTCAGGCGCACCAGGTGGGTTATTTGCACCTAGTCTAATATTAGGGTCATGTTTAGGACATCTTATCGGAGCGTCTCAAGTATATTTACTGGGAGTTGGTTCGCCTACAACTTATGCTTTAGCAGGAATGGGAGCATTTTTCAGCGGTGTTTCCAAAGTGCCAATTACCGCAATTGTAATTGTCTTTGAAATGACCACCGATTTTAATTTAGTACTACCATTAATGATTGGTTCGGTGACATCGTATCTCGTTGCCGACAAATTAGTACCTGGGTCGCTTTATGACAAACTTTTGAAGTTAAACGGTATTACAATCGAACATCAAACCGCACCCGAAAGCATTTTGACTACGATTACTGCCCAACAAGTTATGCAAAGTCGCGTCGAAACCCTCGATGCAAATATGGGAATTGAAGACGCGATGCAAGCATTTGCGCGATCGCATCATCGGGGATTTCCAGTAGTCGATGAAGGCGCTTTAGTTGGTATCATTACCCAAAGCGACTTACTACAAGTTCAAGGCAGCTTATCTTCATATAAATTATTGCGGGAACTGATGACACCCCAACCCGTGACGGTAATGCCCAGTCATAGTCTTAGTAATGTACTGTATTTACTCGACCGCTATAAAATTAGTCGATTACCAGTAGTCGAGGGGCGGCGGTTGATTGGTATTATTACCCGTGCCGACATTATTCGCACCGAAGCGAACCAACTCAACTGCGAACACCGCCACAAAGGACCCCAACCCGAACCTTCTTATATTGTTTACCAAACGCGATCGCCTAGTCTTGGTAGAGGTCGATTGTTATTACCCATCGCTAACCCCGATACCGCAGCTACATTGATTCAAATGGCAATTGCCATCGCACGCGATCGCCATTACGAAATCGAATGCGTGCAAATCATGCTTGTTCCCCGCTACACCTCCCCTGCCGAAACCCAAGTGCGTACAACCAAAAGTCGGCGTTTACTGCGCCAAGCCGAAGTATTAGGGAAACAATGGAAAATCCCCGTCCATACCCAAATTCGCGTTGCTCATGACATTTCCCTAGCCATTTTAGAAACAATCAACGAGCGTCACATTGATATCCTTTTAATGGGTTGGAAAGGAAGTACCACAACTCCTGGACGTATTTTTGGTAACGTTGTAGATACTGTAATTCGCAAAGCTACCTGCGAAGTGATACTCGTTAAACTCCCGGCAACTCAAGAACCAAAAATCAAAATTAATAAGTTAACAGTATTTTCATCTCCATTACTCCACACCTCTTTATTTAACGGCAGTAACCCTTCGCAGTCACACGCAGTCAGCACTTCACTTCTGTCTGCACCTAACACCTATGAACAACCAAATATCTCTTCACCTCCCCAATTGAACCGCTGGCTAGTACCAATGGCAGGCGGTCCGAATGCATGGGCGGCGATTCATTTATTACCAGCATTGATGACTCTAAGTAAAAACCCGGAAATTCGCCTGACTAGAGTTTTTCATCCCTCGGAAATTAAACCCGATATGACAGTATTAGAGCAAGCAATCCGCAAACTGATGCGTAATCGCAAATTATCGAGTACCGTCATCGCCGAACCTGTGAAAGCAAATTCAGTTTCAGAAGGTATAATCAACCTTGTCAAAACCGAACGTTACGATGTGGTCGTTTTAGGTGCTTCCCGTGAAGGATTATTGCAACAAGCGATTAAAGGGAATATTCCGGAAGCTATCGTTAATGGTGTTGAAAGTACGGTGATTTTAGTGAGGGGAGCGATAAATAATTAAAAGCACATCTATCATGCTTTTCAGGTAGGATACAAAATTCGTCTCCTTGTTTTTGATGAACGACAAGAAAGGATTTACAAATGGATAAGCTAACAAAATATCGTCAAGTTGCCTGTGATTTAGTATTAGAGTACGCTACTCATAAGCCAGCGAACGGTGAAATTGAACCAAAACCTGTAATTGACCTAGAACGGGACTTTTATGGAGTTATGTACATTGGTTGGGATGCTGCGTCCATGCTTGCTTAGTTCATATTGATATTATTAGCGAAAAGATTTGGATTCAGTATGATGGGACTTCCACTCCTATCGCAGCAGCATTAATCGAAGCTGGTATCCCCCATGAAGACATTGTTTTAGGATTTCATCCAGTAGAAGTGCGTCATTATACAGATTTTGCTGTTTTATAAATCAAAAAGGAAGCAGATAGCAAGAATTTACCTTACTTCTACTTCCTATTTAAATCTCTACATCTTTCAATATTTTTGAGATAGCGTAAATCAATGCGACTATCTACGAACACCACCAGTTCCCACTGCATTTGGGTCGTTGTAAGCAACGGTTTCATTAGCTTTGCGACTTTTACGACCTAGTAAACCAAATAAACCTAGTAATCCCATTAAACCCCAATCGCCATCCGAGCGATCGCCATCAGTAACACGGTTATCAACAGCAGTATTTTCTGTAGTTGTAGTTGTTGTATTTGTTTGAGCCGAAGCAGGCATAAGAGCAGGTAAAGTAGCCAAGCTCAATGCAAGAGCGCCAGTACCAATAAATTTAGAGACATTGTTAAAGCGTTTCACGTTCAAATTCCTCAATCACTGCTAACTATGGTTACAGCTTATTAAATTTCAAGCCCAAGAAAATCAACCATCAGCCAGAGATGCGTCTATACTTGAAGTTACATTTATTGCTAACTAAGATTTATTTCTTGTGACTGTGACAAACTCTCAACAAACGCAGGGGAAAGGTAAAAGTCGAAGGAATTAGCAATCTTACAGCCAACTTACTAGTAATATATTTTACTTCGCCGAAAGCCATTAAAAGCTATGTCTGGCTACAAACGCCGTTGTATCAACGCAATCCATAAATCTGAGGAGGGGATAAGGCAATACTGCAAGGGATACCAAGAAATAAGTTTCACAGCGAGAAGCTAAAGCTTACTTTAGCTTACTGCGTAAACCTTTTAACCATCCCTTGCAGTATTGAGGGATAAGGAGTAGGATTACGCGCTAAAATACTTTGCTACTGGGTGATAGCAAATAATCGCTGTCGTACTTTGTTCTGGATACAACTGTTCGCTTTCATCCATATGCATATTCATCCTGTCAACACCCAGTAAATCAAGCTGCTTGTGCTGGTCGTGAATATTCGGACAAGCAGGATAGCCGAAACTATACCGCGAACCTTGATACCTTTGTGCCAACATATCCCGAATATTATCGGGTTCCTGCGCTCCAAAGCCCAACTCGCGGCGAATCCGTGCATGTGTCCATTCAGCGATCGCTTCAGCTACTTGCACTGCCATACCGTGAAAATACAGATAATCGGTGTATTGATTATTATCAAATAACTTCTTTGCAAACTCAGTCGCAACTTCACCCACCGTTACTGCTTGCATCGGAAACACATCGATAATTCCCGACTCCTTCGGTGCAAAGAAATCGGCAATACATAAACGACGCAGGGATTTTTGACGGGGAAATTCAAAGGATGTGACGGGTTGTAAAGACGCGAAATTTCGCGTCTCTACATTTTCGGGGTTGTAAATATGTAATGTATTTCCTTCGGAATTACAAGGAAAATACCCATAAATCACTTGCGGATGCAGCAATTTCTCCTCAAGAACTCGCGCTTTCCAAGTTGACAAAATCGGGTAAACTTTCTCTTCTAAGAAAGCTTGATATTCTTCCTTCGATTGTTCCTTCGGTTTGCGGAATTGCCATTGTCCCGCAATCAAAGCTTGCAAATCGAGATGCCAGAAAAGTTCTTCTAAGGAAATATCTTCCGGTTGTAAAAACTTAGTTCCCCAGAAAGGTGGTGTCGGACGTTCAATGTTGATATCAACAGCTTCCGAACGTCGGGTATCTATCACCTTTGGTTCATCATTTTTAATCTCGGATTTTTCCCCTACCTCTTTATATCCGTTGATACTTTCGTCTTCAGCTTCTTCCAAAAACCCTCGTAAATCATCCCACTGACTTGCAGATTTCGCGGGCATTAATTTGTCCATAAAGTTTAAGTCCGAAAAGGCATCTTTTCCGTAAACGACTTTACCTTTATAGACATTTTGGCAATCTTCATAGACAAATTTAGGAGTCAACGCAGCACCACCCAAAATTACGGGTACAGAAATGCCTTTTTCGTTGAAAACTTGCAAATTATCCTTCATAAATGCCGTAGATTTCACCAACAATCCACTCATTGCAATGCAATCAGCTTTATGCTTTTCGTATGCGTCGATGATATTTTCGACGGGTTGTTTAATCCCTAGATTTATCACCTTGTAACCATTATTTGACAAGATGATATCTACCAGGTTTTTACCAATGTCGTGAACGTCACCTTTTACCGTGGCAATAATAAACGTACCCTTGCCGCTGTTCGCACCATCTTCGCTTTTTTCCATATGCGGTTCTAAAAAAGCAACAGCAGCTTTCATAGTTTCCGCAGATTGCAAGACGAAAGGTAGCTGCATTTGCCCGGAACCGAATAACTCGCCCACAACTTTCATGCCATCGAGCAAGTAAATATTGATAATATCCAAAGGTGGATACTTTTCCATCGCTTGCTTCAATGCATCTTCTAAACCAATCCTCTCACCATCGATAACGTGACGCTTCAACCGTTCCTCAACGGGGAGACTTTCGTCAACACCTTTGTCACGCTTCGTTGTTACCCCTTCAAATAATGTTGTCAGTTCTCCCAAGGGGTCATAAACGCAGATGTCATTTTCAAATCTCCGCGAATCATAGATTAAATCACGGCAAACTTGTTGATGCTTCTCCTCAATCTTCGCTAGCGGTAGTATCTTATTTGGACTAACAATTGCCCCATCCATTCCCGCTAACATTGCTTCGTGGAGGAAGGTGGAGTTCAACACGATTCGCGCTGCTGGATTCAAGCCGAAGGAAATATTTGATACACCCAACATAAAATGGCAACCGGGTAATTCTTCACGAATGCGCCGAATCGCCTCAATAGTAGCTTTCCCGTTTTCACGGTCTTCTTCTATCCCCGTAGAAACAGGTAGAGCTAAAGTATCAAAGAATATTTCGTGGGCGGGGATACCATATTCTAATGCTGCACGATACGCACGTTGCGCGATCGCAAATTTCCTCTCGGCAGTTCGTGCCATCCCTTCCTCGTCAATTGTACCAATGACGACACCTGCACCATATTTCTTCGCCAATGACAACACCTTGAAGAAGCGTTCTTCCCCGTCTTCAAAGTTCGTCGAGTTGAGGATACACTTACCACCCGCAACCTTTAAACCCGCTTCCATTTTCTCCCACTCAGTGGAGTCGAGCATCAAGGGTAAGGTAACATTATTAACAATGCGGGAAACCAACTCGCGCATGTCGCGTTCGCCATCGCGTCCCACATAGTCCACGTTAACATCTAAGATGTGCGCCCCTTCTTTAACTTGTGCCCTTGCCATTGAAACCAATCCGTCCCAATCTTCAGCATTGAGCATTTCGCGGCATTTTTTGGAACCGCTAGCGTTGAGACGTTCCCCAACAATCAAGAAGGAATTATCTTGAGTATAATTTTGCGTCGAGTAAATTGAAGCAGCAGCTGGTTCTAACTGCGGTGTCCGAACCTTTGGCTTTAACTCTTTAGTAATTTCCGCAAGCTGTTGAATGTGTTCCGGACGTGTCCCACAGCAACCCCCAATCACTTGGACACCCAAATCTTCAACAAAATGCATCAACGACATCCGTAATTCCATTGGTGTCAGCTTGTAATGAGCTTGACCACCAACGTTTTCCGGCAAACCCGCATTAGGTATGCAGGAAACCACAAACGGGGAATGTTCCGACAAATATTTGATGTGCGGTTTCATCAAGTCGGGACCTGTGGCACAATTCAAACCGAGAATATCGATTTTGTAAGGTTCCAGAATCGTCACGACAGCGTTAATTTCCGTCCCGACCAACATTGTCCCCATCGTTTCCATTGTTACAGAAACCATTAAAGGACGGCGATCGCCTTTTTTGGCAAAAACTTCTTCAACCCCATTCAATGCTGCTTTGATTTGCAACACATCCTGGCAAGTCTCAATAATAAATAAATCGACCCCACCATCCCAAAGCGCCTCTGCTTGCTGAACAAAGTCATTTTTGAGGGTGTCGTAGTCAATATGTCCCAAAGTCGGTAATTTCGTCGTTGGTCCCATTGAACCGGCAACGAAGCGAGGTTTTTCGGGTGTCGAGAATTCCGCAGCAACGCGCTTGGCTAATTCCGCAGCGGTTTTATTGAGATAATAAGTTTGGTCGGCGAGGTCGTATTCAGCCAGTACAATTGGCGTACCCCCGAAAGTATCAGTTTCGATGACATCCGCACCCGCAGCTAGGTAATCGCGGTGTACTTTTGCCACAGCTTCGGGTTTGGTGTGGACGAGATATTCGTTACAACCTTCGTATTCTGCACCACCAAAGTCT
Organism: uncultured Calothrix sp.; assembly: GCA_964242965.1. Taxonomy (GTDB): domain Bacteria; phylum Cyanobacteriota; class Cyanobacteriia; order Cyanobacteriales; family Nostocaceae; genus JANNFJ01. The sequence goes on from CAXTCQ010000080.1 coordinate 9,290, forward strand.
TCTGCGGTGAGGTTTTGAGTTTGTAAGTGAGTTCCCATACCACCATCGAAGACAATAACGGGACGGTCTGGACTATGCAAGCGTTCGAGGAAAGGATAAGTCATATTTGCCAAGAAATTTGGTTAACGTGGCGATACTCCACTTAACTTAATATTTTCCTCAATTTTTCGAGATTATGGATAACTGGATTTCTATGGGAATCTTTAAAGATTTAATAAATTTATGTCAAGAGTTATTAATTACTCTTCCCTTCCCCTTTAAATTTTATTCTTACACTCCTTTACCCTTACGGCACTACACCCCCCACAGCCGTATTATCATCCTAGTCAAGTTCGGATAACCTCTTTTGATAGAAGCATTAAAACCAGCAATAATACTTAATATATACATGTAAGTAGCGAAAAGCTCTATAAATTAAATGGCTACTCCGAGTTTAGAAGAACTGTCTGCTCAGTTAGAAAGTCCGAGTCTACGCGATCGCATGGTTGCCCTCGCTTCTTTGCGCGATTTTTCTGCCGAAGATGCGGTTCCGTTGATTAAAAAAGTCTTGGATGACGAATCGCTGCAAATCCGATCGATGGCTGTATTCGCACTCGGTATTAAGCAAACCGACGAATCCTACCCGATTTTGGTCAAGATTCTCGAAAATGACCCCGACTATGGTATTCGTGCCGACGCGGCGGGTGCTTTAGGCTACTTAGAAGACGGACGTGCTTTTGAGGCATTGGTGCGGATATTTTACGAAGATACCAGTTGGTTAGTGCGTTTTAGCGCTGCTGTGGCATTGGGTAATTTAAAAGACCCTCGTGCGCGTGAAGTATTAATTAGTGCATTAGATGCGAAAGAAGTTGTAGTTCAACAAGCAGCGATCGCAGCGTTAGGCGAAATTAAGGATATCACGGCAGTAGACCAAATTTTGCGTTTTGCCCAAGCTGAAGATTGGCTAGTACGTCAGCGTCTCGCGGAAGCTTTGGGTCATTTGCCCACAACAAAAAGCGTTTCAGCATTGAAATATTTAGAAAAAGATAACCATAATCACGTAGCCGAATCTGCGACGATTTCTCTTAAGCGGCTCAAAGAAGCAGGTTTTCCAATATCATGAATTAGGGGTTAGGAGATGTAGAGACGCGATATATCGCGTCTGTTATAAATGCGTCTGTTATAAATTACGAACTACCGACAACTAACCAATAACAACTAACCACTGACAATTTGAAAATCAAAAGTCGAAAATATGAATATTGAAGAGTTTTTTGAATTAAATAACGGCAAATGGTTTGCACATCGTACCAGTAACGATTTAACAAGCAAAAAATCGGTTGAAGCCAAATCTGAAATTGTCATCGAGAAGCTTGCTGCGACACGTCCGGAAGTGGTTCAGCTTTGCGAACAGTATCAAATCGAACTTAGTTCTAATTTTGTTGCCTCATTAATTAACTGGAATGATATAACTCAGTTAAATAAAAAAAATATTGGTTCGACAGTTTTAATCTTAGTTCCCGATAGCGGTAATTCCAACGAAGGTAAATTACTCAGTCAAATTAGCAAAGCCGAAAAATCAACATTAGGACGCTATAACTTAGGTAACGATGAAACCTTATCGTTGATTGTTGAATCGGATGGAATTTTCTCAGAAGAACGAATTTGGTTTGCAAGTCCTAATTTGCGGATGCGAGTAAATGTAGTCAAACAAGCAGATGGATTTAGTACTACTTCCTTCATAACTGAAATTCGCATGGGTGTTCCTCCAGTTAAGGCAGATGCAACTGCGAATTCGGTATCGAGTTAGAGGATTGAGGGTTAAAAGGTTATAAGATTCCGGGTAACTTTTACGAAACCCGGAATCTCACCTCACGAGGAGGTCAGAATTAATGATACAAACTATTAGTAATCTGTCTACCCACAAACGTTAAGTATAGTTGTTACCACAGAGACGCAGAGAACACAGAGGAAGAGGAAGAGATTTATTTAAAGAAAGGCTAATCGCTAAGTACCTGCTATTGAACTTGCAGCTGTTTGGGTAAGTAGATTAATAATTTCGTGCGGGGATTTATCTTTAATTGCTGCTAGCAGGTTTACTGCTTTTATTAATAAGCGATCGCTGTCTTCAAAAGTGTTTTGACTGGGTAATACAAGCTGGATGGGATTTCCTGTATCGTCAGCAGCACCTTGAAATACTAATAAACGTGGGTTGGGATGTGTTACTGTTTGCCAACCGTTTTGGTAAAGATAGGTTACGAAATCGGTTATTTTGAGAGTATGGATTTGTAATTCATCCGGGAGAATTTGTTTCGTCATGACCAATCTCCTGTTTTTACCTTCTCTATTAAATCTAGCAACGATTCTGGAGTTAAACGTTACTGCCGAGGAATCCTAATTCTAAGACTTTGGCGATTGGTTGTTGGTTTACCACTTATGTATTCCCAGTAACAACTGCCACAAAGACGCATTTCATCCTCATTATATATTAACCACTGAGATGAATCTGAAGGTAACGCAAACAGGATGAGAATACAAGGTACAGCCATTCTAAAATTACGTCGAATGACTAAATCGTTGTAAGTTTTGGCTTCTAAGTCGTAGGTAACTGTGTTATCGTCTCGCTGCCATAGGGTTGAAGCTTTTAATTGGAAACTCAGGGAAAAGCCTGACTCTACCCGTCGATTGTTGCGGATACTAATTTCATCAAAGTTGCCATCTACTCCATAATCATATTCTCGGATCGAAAGATTTAAGCCTGCTTTACCTGCGATCGCTCGAATATAGGCTCGACTTAATGATTCAAGAATATGGGGTTCAGTCAACACAAAATTACAACCCAATTAAGGTAACTTTTTGTAGTACCTCAATTGGGTTGTACAAAGTTAATAGGACTTACGCAAAAAAATTTTGTCATGCTGAGTCCTGAGCGAAGCGAAGGAACTGGAAGTGCAGTGAAGCATCTCGGAGATTCTTTACTCAATACGGTTCAGTTAAGGATTATTGGTGGGCATTATAGATTTAGAGAAGCGAAATTTCGCGTCTCTACACTGATATTCCGCGTCTCTACACTGAAGTTATATTAACCCTGCACAAGATTTCCTAAATCATCTTCTGTAATCGTTCCTGCAATCATTTCTTGAAAGAATTGATTTAAAGGCTTTTCTCTACTGACTGTATTTAGAATAATTCTATCGTTACTGAAATGGTTAATAACGCTTTCTGACATTCGCATTTCTTGGGAATTATGCTGACAAAAGAGTTTGTCGTTAGCACGAAACGATAACAAATACAGTAAAGATAAAAAAGCATTTTGCTTGTACTGCTCGTTAAAACTAGTATAAGGTTTACTCAGCAAGTATTCCATAATTGCTGTAAAATGCGTTCGATAATTCACTAAGTTAACTGCTTCAAAGTTATAGTACCAAAGTAAAATTCGACCATAACCCCATAGATATTGGCTATTTTCTAATTTATAGTTACAGTCAAACCAATTAAAGTATAAACTTTGAAGTTCTTCATTTATTGCTACTCTAGCAAAGCATTGGAGATATTCCTTATCTAAATTACCAGTTTTAATTTGACTAGCAGTAATAAAATATGTTTGAGAGAAGAGTTGCTTTGTTATTAAATACTGAGAAAGTTTATAGGTTTTACCAAGTAACTTAATTGCCTGAACTAACACATCTTTTTTAATATTGTTCAATTCACCGGATTGATGAGATGTCATCAATTTACAGATAATATCAACTATTTTATGAAGACTTTTTTGTTCAAATTTTATTTTCAATTCATCGACAACTACTTCGGGGTATGAAACATCTACAAATTGTAGGAAATCAGGTTTATTATTGGTGCGATTAAGTTGGTTATATACTTGTGCGAATAAATGTTTTAAATTTGTATAATTTATAGGTCTGTTACCACTAAAATTAACACTATCTAATTCTTGGGCAAGCTGGACTAAAGATTGTTTAAGCTGTTGTACTTCTGGGCAAATTTTTAACCGATTAATTTGAGTTGATGATTCTTGCTGACGAGTAGTAGCTATTTTTTGCGGTGGTATATAGCTATATGACGATGATTGAATTCTATCTGTCAAAGAAGCAGTTATTTTATATTTACCTTCTAAGTCTGTAACTTTAAGTTCCGGAAATGAACCTGGTTGCAGGTGAAACTCTATACGAATACAAACATCTTCTGTTAGCTGATGATTTTGAATTTCGATGTTGTAGTCTTGAGGAACACCATTTATATGATAATCGTGACCATTGACTTTAATAGGTAGTTTAGCGGTTTGATTTCTTTGGGGAATGCGAAAAAAATCTTGGTTTTTACTAGGAATGTTCCCTCGTAAGACTGTGGGTTTACCTTCGTAAGAAATAGCGTTTTGTTGGTTAAATAATTGAATCCATTGTCTTGAATTTTGCATTGCAATAGCGAATTCAATTTCATCGAGGTAAATACCAAAGAGAGGAAAATCGAGGTTACTTTTTTCGCTCCATATTTGATTAAACTGTTGAAAGCTTGGGTTAAGACAAATAAATTCTGGAAGTAGTTGCTGAATATGACGAAAAATATTGTACTGACTGATTAAGGCAAATTGATATTTGGGATGTTTACTGGCAAGCTGTTTTAAATATTGAATACTGATGTGCTTAAATAGAATGTCTACAACAACTTTTAGGGCTAAAGTGACTTTTTTATAATAAATTTGATTATTGTGTAGAATTTCAATAATCAAATCAAAATATTCTTGACTTACGTGTGGTTGGATAATCTGAAAAAATGAGATTTTTTGCAAATAGTTAGCAAGATGATTAACTGTATCGCAATTTTGAGCGATCGCCGAAAAATTATCAGCTAAAATTCGACTTGCTATGCTCTGGCAAATATTATTGTATGATTCTATAGAATTGTAATCTGAGTCAATAAAAATAGGATTTTTGGTGTTGAGAATTGGAACTTGATAGGGACTATTATCTAAACGTGAGAAATTAATAGGAATAAGAGAACCACTGACAAAATTATCCAGATTCACAAAAACTAAGGGTTTAGTTAATTGATGTTGCAAAATCTCTGAATAATGATTCCAATAATAATAGGCACTGCTATATAAGTAACCATCTTTATGTTCTAAAAGATTACTCATACTCAACGTCATCAAATCCACTGTATCTCTGATAATAAATAACCGCTGCTTCTCTCCTTGAGTTAATTGAGTACCAATCGAGAGATAATCTACACTTGTTTTATTAATTGTCAATTTTTGAGGACGATTTGCACCTGCAATCGGTTCTTTTAGATAGGGATAATTAGCATAATTTTGTAAAAATGCTTTATACGTTCTTGGTAAGTCTTCATCCTGGGGAATAAGTTGTTCGGGTGATTGATGGAAAAGTCGTGCGTATTGGCAACATTCAACGTAGGATTCCAAATTAAATAATTGAGTCATAAATTAAGAATTCGGTGAAGCAAGTTGTTGACGTATTTGAGTAATTTCTTTGAAGTTGGTTGTTTTGTACATTAAGTCATTTAGAGATAAAGCGCTATTGCCAAAATTAAAATTTATTCCCCCAAGATAAGCAACTTCGTTACCTAGCAACGTAATTTTGGCATGAAGATTATTAATTTTTTTGATATTAAATGTTGAACAATTAACTCGCATTTGAGAGTCAACGAATATCCGAGTATCTAATCGATGTAAATATTGTTCTATTTCTGGAGATGGTTGAAAGCTGCGACTGTAAATTTGTACCTGTGCGTTAAAGTTTCTCAGTTCTTCTATCAAATCCTTTTTGTAATGTGATGGAGTCAATAAACTGGGATAAGTTTGATATTTTTGTTGCGAAGAGTGATGGATGGAACGCAGATGGAAACCATCGGAGTTGAGAGTAGGTATTACCTCATCACGACTGCGTTGTTGCCAAAATTGTTGGAATAAATTAATTAACTGCGTATGATTAGAGTTATTGCGACTAACTATACCTGCTTCAATATTAAAATCTAAACTACCTCCAGTGAGGTTACAAGAACCTAAATAAGCACATTGTTCAGAAATATAGGTTTTGAGGTGGAAAGCACCGCTACGGATAGGAATATTTGCATCTAGTAGCATTTGTAAACAAGCTTTTTTGCGCTTATCCGAACGCTGATACTCTGTACGTGTATCGGCTATCTGAACATCGATTTTATCAAGAACTTCGTTCCTTAAATCGGTTATAATCCAAATACCTTGGGGTAATTCTTGGGATTTTTTGCAGATTAATTCTGTTAAGCTTTCATCTTCAATGATGTAACTGGAAATTAGGAGAAATTTACGTGCTGTCGAGATTATTTTTTCTAAAATAGAACGATGTTTACGGCTAATTAATAAAGCTTGTGCAGCCGGTACTTCATCATGTTTGAGTTCTTGCGGTAAGTCGATAACTGGTAAACTATATTTTGAGCGATATTGCTGAACTAGTAATTTAACTGGTTCAGACAAAATTGATATATCGCTTTCACCCAAGCGTAAAAATGTAATTGCAGTTCTTAAATCTAAAGATAAATCCTGCATTTCAACCAAAATTTTTAGTTGAGGTGTTATTAAATACAGAATACTTGAATTAAATGATTGTAGAGCAATATGAATTTTCCGACTTTCTGGTAATGATTGCCAATAATTTATAGCCTGCTGCCAGATATTTTTGGCAAAATCATCGGATAAAGCGGGGTAATTAGGTTGCTCTAAAGTAAGGGTGTAAATTCCTAATTTTTCTGCATCATTACCAGTCCAAAAAGGAAGTTGTGAGTCGTCGGGTGTCAAAGTAAATGTTACTTCTGAGCAAGTAAACTCATAGCGGTATGTGTTAGCAACTTCTAATTGTAAGTTAGATTGAATTGGGTGGAGAAGTTGTAAAGATGACACTTGATATAATTCACTTTCTTTTACCACACCCTGCGATTGTTGTAACAAGTTAATTAAAACAGGTTCTGGAAGAAAATTTAAGCCAAAAGATTGACGCAATAATTGGGGAGTTCGTCTGTGGTTTTGAGTTGCTACTGCCTGTACTTCTCGGATTAAATCAAATACAGATATAGTATTTGAGTCTGTACCACTTAATTGAATGCGATTAAATTTACCTTGCAGTTGACATTGAACTTTCATGATAAAATTACAGTGCGTTCTTTGTGTATAGGTTGATGTAAAAAACTTCGTAGAGGTGAACCAGGCTGTCGCCATAAATTATAATCGCCAAATAAAATCAGGTATTCTTGCCCTCGTGTTAAAGCTATATTTATATCCTGTGGAGTGATGTTTTCGGGATGTCCTCCACAACTTACAATTACAATTGCTCGTTCCATTCCTACCCATTCGGCTACTGTACCAATAAAAAGTTTAGAAAACTCTTTGGGGGAATTAGCTAAAAGCCAATCTCGTTGTTGAACGTCAAATGTGATTATGCCTATTTGCGAACTCAATTGTGGTTCAAAACTTTGGATAAATTGAATAATTTTCTCCCCGATGTTGTTAGGAACATCTTGCCAAACTAATCGATGCTTTAGCTGGGGAAGTTGATAACCAATCGGTGTTCGTTGAGTATGAATCCAACTATTGCTAATTATCGGATAAACAAGTTTAGCTATTTCTGGGTGTAGCCTAAATTGCTGTGTTAGCTGGCAATAATAAGTTGGAAGCAAGTTTTGATTTAACCAATTGAAGCAGTGGGGAAAGGAAGTAAAAAACGATCGATCGTGTAAAGATTTATGATAACAACTTGACATTTCTTTGCCAAACAAAACGAGCTTATGCCCCAATGTAGAGAGCAGCATTAGTTCGAGCCAAGTCAGGTGCTGTGCATCTTCTACGATTACTAAATCAAAGGTAGTTTGCCATAGAGATTGGTGTTGAGGCTGCATAAACTCAGCAACAGTACCCAGGATTGGCACTTGTGAATTTTGACTGAGTTGATTGGCAAGTTCTCTAATTGCTGATTCAGATAAATTCCCGTAAAGCTGACTCAATTTCAATTGCTGCTGTAACGAGGGTTCTAATTGTTTGAGACGATAAGCGAGCAGTTGAACTCGTGGAATTTCTAAATCGGGAAATGCTGCTATTAAAAGTTCAGTCAGTTGTTGCTGTGAAGAAGTACTAATAATTGGCAACCATGTTTCGAGTCTTGCTGGTGTTCGCAATTTTGTCAATTCCCCATCAGGTAGCAGATGTAATGGCAAGTAATTCATCTGCGGTTGGGCTAAATGTTGAGAACGCAATTGCTCAATTATCCAGTTAGTGTAATTTTGGTGTTGACACCAGAAAGGATACCCAGGTAAGTTCCGATAGGCGGTGAGAGCAGCACTGTAATGAGTTAAAATTAGCACGCGCTTGTCCGTGTTAATTGCGGCATCAGCAAGACTCGCAGCAATACGGGTTTTACCAGTAGCAGGTGAACCAACAATCAAAGCGATCGCACTATTCGATAAACCCATTTCTAATGCCAATTGTTGATTAGCAGTGAGAGAAACATTCGGGGTAAAGGAAGGAAAATTTAAACGCGATCGCTCGCTTAAATAAACAGAACCGTTACAAACAGTTTGGATAATCAATTTAGTTGGTAACGGTGGTGAACTGTGAAACTGCACTAATCTTTCCCATTGCGTTTGAGCAGTTTCTTGATGTTCGTCCGAATCATATATTAATTGTTGTAGTTGACTCCAAAATTGCTGCTCATTCATACAGAACGCTCTACTACCAATTTAATCAAACGTGCCATTAAAGTAACTGTGCTGGAAAATCCTTGTGCTGTTATTAAATCGGGTAATGGACATAGTAATAATTTTGTTTCCGAAAAAGTTTCTATTTTATCTTTAGGCAAGGAATTGTTCGGTGGAACTTGTAAATAAAACACAAATCCACTTTTTAAATTTAATTTTTGGAAATATTCCTGTAACTGTAGGAGCGTCTCATCATTTGGACGATACCAGAACACCCAGATGGGTAACATAAACCTTTGCTTCTCTAATTTGTTTGAGTCTAATTGGTGAACTTCCCATGCCAACAGCCAATCACCAAACTGTTTTTTAGTAGGTTTTGTTAAAGCAAAAACGTAAACTTTCTCTTGGAGAAATACTTTGACATTAATACTTGCGTCATGCTGGACATAACTTCCTTGCTCGGAAATACTATTACCAGGAATACTCAGCGTCGAATCTATTCCTATTCCTTGGAACCGCAATAGTGCTGCTGTTAAGCAAACATAAATATTATCCGCAAGTAATCGTTGGCGAAATGACCAGATTCGCTGCTTTTCAAACCTTTTTTGAACGTATTCTAAATAAGCTTGGTAAAAACTTCTATATATAGGGTTTTGCTGCAAAACATAGTTAGGTTTAGTAAATTGATATTGCCTATCTTGAATTCCTTCGACTACTGGTTGTTGCTTAAACAAATCAATAACTGAACGAAATTTCTCAACTTCTGCCCGATACTGCTTGCCATTACTCCTCTCATATTGATAGCAATTAAGGTGTAAAATTTGACTAAAATAGACGAGAAACTTGTTTTCTGCGGTATTAAAATCTTGATAGCGTTGAATACCCATTAACTGTTGCTTTGCTCCTGCCTTTTCGGCAGCAGTTACACCAGGACGACGGATATAATCTCGAAGACAGTGAGCATCCATTTCTTGAATTCTACCTACAGGCATTAGTTCTGCTTGCCTTCGGAGTTGATGCCGAAGTTTAGAGGCAATATTTTCTAACTTACGTCGAAGTTGATATCGACGTTCCAGACTTATAACTATCGGCAGATTCGCTTCATCAACATTAAATTCGTCTAATTTACTTTGTAATTGAGTTAATAAAATTCTCGGCTGTCTGATTTTTTCATAACCGAATAAATTTATAAACATTCCAACTAAAAGCCTAATTAATAGAGCCGTATTACTATCTAAACGCTCCCCTAATATGCTTTGCCATTCTAATAATTCTTTTTCTTCTTTGATAGCATCTAAATCTAAAACCTCATCCGCGATAAGCAAGCTATAAGGTTGACCGCTAATGCTGATATTAAAGATTGATTCTAACTGATGGGGGTGATGTTCAATATCTGTATGTTTTAAATAAGGAAAAGCTATTTCATAAATTCGCTCAGAAATCGGAATTAAAAAAGGTTGCGCTGATAAATCTTCTTCTGAATCTAAAGCAATTATCGGGCGATCGCACGCTCGCAATACTGTATCCGGTGACACAGGTACAGACTCATTCAAATAGGCAAACAAGCTCGAATAAAGTCTCATCTTGTCGGCTCATCTTGATAAACTAACCCCTGCCATTGAAATTGTCCATAACGTCCTTCCCGCGCTTTCTGAAACGCTTCAATTAGGGGAATATCGCCAATTTCTGCAATAATATGCTCTAATTCTTCCAACTCTTGGTGAGCTTCATCAATCATCACACCGCGCAATTTTGGTAATAATTTCTGCCCGAATTGGTCAGCAAGAGCAAACTTAAAGTCAGCGGACTCCACCATCGGGTAATTCACCACATATTGAGTAATTGCTTGATAAACGCGATGGGCAAAAGGATGTCCCATTTTTTCCATCACCTTATTCACTTTATCGAGATAATATTTCACCTTTTCTACTACATCCGACTGAGGATTGGGGATTATTGTCCATTCTTTAAAATCAGAGTAACCTAAATATCCTGAAGGTCTGGCAGTCGCATTTTGCTGCTGTTTTTGTTGCCGCAATTGCAAATTGTTAGGTTTACCAAAGGTGATAACATTGGCTCTATCTAATACCTTATCGGATAAAGACTGGGTAGTTTCGTCCTCATTCATTGTTCCCACAAACAAGAATTCATTGCGGATTTCTAGCCTGCGTTCTTTATCTTGAAGTGGTAAGCTACCGACATCTATTTCTAAATAAGTGGTACGGCTGCGACGAGTCTCCAATTTAGATAGAAACTCGCTAAAATAATATTCAACTCGTGCCAAATTCATCTCATCCAACAACACAATTACAATTCGGTCATTCATTGCCGAATCGTGATTATATTGATACAATCCGCGCATCAAATCAGTCGGCTTAAACTTTTTCTCAACATAGTTATAAAAGCCTTGCAAATCTTGAGGAGAATCCCAGCGAGGTTGTACAGCCAAAGTTAACAACTGTGCCCCAATGTAATCAGCATACTTTTGGGGAAGTTCGCTTTTCCCAGTACCGCTAATCCCAGCTAAGATAACTAAAGCTGAAATATCCTGTACTTTTAGCGACGTATGAAATGCATTAATTACTCGCTTTGGAAAAGCTAATCCCTGAGACTCAATATATCTAACAAAACTTTGCAAAAATGTTTGTTCGCTTTCAATACTCCGCTTCTTATCCGGTAAGTTTAACCAAAGACGTTCTTTCAAAGAACGCAGTGCGACCTCGGAACTATTTTGCAGATTATCAATTTCTCCTTCCAACCGTTTGAGTTCGTCTCTAAGTCCCTCTTTTTCTTGGTTGAGACGAGCATTGTTTTCTTCAATACCAGCTTTAACACCATTTAAATGCTGGTTTTCTCTTTCCAATTCTCTTACTTGTGACTCTCTGTCCTTAATTTGCATATTCAAACTATGCAATTTTTGCCGCAATTCTTCAATTTTTGTATACTCTTGCTGATTCTCTTGAATCGCTTGCAAGATGCGCTGTTTTTCTGCTTCAAGTCTATCTATCTCTGGTTTTAGCTGATTGACTCGTTCTTCAAAACTTTGTTTCTGGCTAAATATACCATCATAAGTAGCTCTTAACAATTCCAGTTCAGCCGCTCGTTTTTCTAATTGCTGAGATTTATCTTGTAGGTCTTTAATTTGTATATTTAGTAAGTCTAGCTCTTTTTGTCTAGTATTAAATTCTGCATCAACCTTATGAAGCGATCGCTTTTGTACTTCCAAAGACTCAATCTGAGCATGTAGAGCATTAATTTGTCCTTCTAACCCGCTTTTAGTTAGTCGAAACTGCTGAATTTGCACTTGCAGTTGTTCAAGGCTAGATAGATCGGGTTTTTGTTGGTTAATTACGGTAATTCGCTGCTCTAGTTCTTGTCTTTGTTGATTAAGCGTTGTCAATCTTTGTTCAACAGAAAGTAATTCTTCTCGCTTCTGAACAAATTGCCCTTCAACTGTTGCTAAATCTGTTTTCTGCTTTCGTAGTTCAGCTAACTGCGGTTTCAGGATTGCCAGTTGTGTATTTAAGTTTTGCAAATCCTCTTGTCTAACTGACTGTTCCTTTAGCCGCTTTAACTCAATCTCTGTATCCCGTTGTTTCTCATCTTGTCGTTTACTCGAAATAGCGGCTCCCAAAACGGCTCCCGTGGTACTTCCTAGCAAAGCTCCAGCACTATTTCCTTGGATAATAGCCGATGCTGTTGCACCTACGAAGAATGTAACTGAACCGACTATCAGCCACTCTGAAATATTCGGCACCCTTAAACCTCAAAAATATTTTTACTAAGTTCATTAGTAATATTTATAATGTTTTCTTTGATAACTTGGTTCAGTGAAATTACTGTTATAACAAGTCGCTGCCTAGCAGTATATAGTATTTCTCACGTTAAGGATTAGAACATGTGTTTCAAAACATACATTCCATTTCCTAAGCCCACATTTTAAAACCTCCGATAAGAGCTAAATATTCAGCAATTGCGCGATCGCACTTGGTAATGGCAGTACAGTCAAAACCAATAAAGTCCGAAGCGAGACCACCCAAAATATCGCGTTTTTCATCAAGTTCGGTAACGTCGTTTGACGAAATCTTTTAAAATTGATATAAATAACGGTAATAATCATGACAGAAACCAAGCCAACCCGTACAGCTAGACGGGGAAGAATATTCCCAGAAATTCAATGGACTCCTGAATAGCACGCACAATGGGAAGCCGAGCGCAAAGAATTTCGCGACTCGTTGTCAAGTAATTTTTGATAAAGTTAAGCCGAAATTAATGCAAACCCACTACAACTGGTACATAACAATTGAGCCATTGAGTGGCGAATATTTTGTTAATCAGGATGATATGCAAGGTGCAAAACAAGCGCATGAAAAATATCCTTCTCGCAAGTTGTATAGTTTCCGTATCAACGAAACTGGGGTGTGCGGAACTATATGATATGCGGCTTTTTTGGTGTTGAGGGCGAAATGACCATATTCGCTCCTTTTCAAAGCGGGTAAACTCCGTGAAGGGTTTCCGTTCAGCATGACAAAATTTTTTTGCGTAAGTCCTATCATAATATGAAAGCTTTGCCAAGGGCTAGATAAATTTAAATGGCTCAGTATAAACACGATCGCTTCTTCAAGTTTTATATCCAATCTTTATATAAAACCAAAGGAGATACTCGACAAAATATCCAAGTCCGCAATGATGAAGACCTCGAAATCGATTTGATGTTTATGGTCGAGCGAGAAAATGCCGGGTGGCAGCAGGAGAATTTAGGTTTATTCGATCTGTTAATGCAAGAACATCCGACTCTCGTTATCGAACATTTTAGCTCGTATTTAGAAGAGACGGATATTAATAAATCGATTACTCGAAAAAATCTGTATTGGGATCGAAAGCAGAAAGAACTGGTAGAGAATGCCAAAAACAAACTGGAGTTAACAAGTTCTCAACGACTGTCGAAAGAGGCAAAAAAACAAATTGAAAATCAAAATCCATTTACCTGGATTCTCACAGTTAATTGCAGTGAAAAACTGTTGATATTATGTGACGCTCAACCCGCTACAGAATTGGGCATCGGTGTATATCGACTTCCTCAAATTTTGCGGATGGGAATTGTGATTATTGAGCAATTAGTTGATAGTCCAGAAACGATGTGGTTGAAAATGTTGGGAGATAAATATTCTGCTCAGATCCATGAGTGAATCAATCAAGCAGTTATCGCCGGATCGCAGGGAGAAAAATGATATAATAAGTGCATGTATAAAATATTGTGTTTATCTCCGAGACATACCTACTGATAGCTTAACTCCAGAGGAGAAAGATTTTATGAAAACGATGGTACAAATTGATGCTTGGTATGAGGCTGAAATTAACAAGGCTAAGTTAGAAGGCAAACTCGAAGGCAAACTCGAAGGTAAGATTGAGTCGGCAAGTACTATAATTCGAGCTAAGTTTGGGGATGAGATTCTCACGCCACAGATAATTAGTCAACTCGAAGAGTTAAACGATCGGCAACTTAATGAATTTATAGTAGGAATGTTTAATTGGCAACGACCTCTTGAGATGGAAGAATGGCTCTCTGGGATCGAAAAGGACTGAAAGCTCACATTGTCGTCTATAGAACTAGAGGCTGAACTTGTAGACCATACAGCAGAAAATCAAAGTTTTATTTTTTGGCCGATCCGAGCAGTATTGACTCGGCTGAGTAAAATTACTGCTATGACAAATATATGCCTAGCAGTTTATAGTATTTCTCGCGTTAATTATTAAGGTGAGTATTTAAAGAAATACATCCTGTTTACTTAGTCTACATTTTGAAACCTTTTTTCTTACCGATATCCTCTCTAGGACTTAAATAACTAAATATTCAGCAATTGCGCGATCGCACTTGGCAAAGGCAGTACAATCAAAACTAGTAAAGCCATTGCGAGAACACCTAAAATATCGCGTTTATTATCGAGGTCGGTAACATCGTTTAATGCAGGTTCGTCAATTAACGGCATAAATAATAAAATAATTGCCCATAAGAAAAATCCTGGCTGCACTAATGACAGCAATAACAGCAATAAACGCGAAATTTGACCGATAATCATCGCTGTTCGCTGTCCAAACATGGCATGAATAATATGACCACCATCCAATTGTCCGACTGGCATCAAATTTAACGCTGTAACTACTAATCCCAACAACCCAGCAACCGCAACTGGATGCAAACTAAGTGCTGATTGCGCTGTTAACTGATTGCCAAGTACTAATTTTGATATCACTGCCAGTAAAATTGAGTACTTCGGATTCAGCGATTTAATCGATTCGGAACTTAATAATCCAGCTTGGTCGGTAAGGGGAACTATTTCAGAATGTGCCAATCCCCATACTAGTAGAGGTAAAGTCGCAATAAAACCTGTAATTGGTCCTGCGATACTAATATCAAATAAAGCTTTGCGATCGGGGACGGGACTCCGCATGTGAATAAATGCACCGAAAGTCCCTAAGAAAAATGGCATTGGGATAAAGTAAGGCAGTGTCGAACGAATTTTATAGCGACGAGCAGCAAGATAGTGACCGAGTTCGTGCAACCCCAATATTGTCATCAATGCCAATGCATAGGACAAACCTTGGAATATCAGAGTTGGATTTACTTGTAACTGCGTTGGTTCAATACCAGCAATTCTCATCCCTACCCAAGTTGTAGTTGCCAAAGTTGCGACTAACAGTAAAAGCGCTAATCCGGGTCGGACTAATTTTTCTGGAGTTTGATGCACTTTCGCAGCTTGGGGATTGGGAACCAGCACAAAGAAAGGTTTGTTATTAAACCCTTCATGAAACACTACTAAAAAGCGATCGCCAAAATGTGTTTCGACATTTTCTTTGACTTTCTGATAAGCTTGTGTCGCATCCGCACGTAATTGTCCCTTACAAATCACAGCTTGGGGTCGATACTCGATTTCTTGAATGTAATAAACCGTCCAAGGAAAACAATTCCGCAGTTGCGTTTCTTCTGATGGTTCGATGGGTCGCACTTGTACAGGTTCTGCGGTAGGATTAATAACCGATTGGGATTCGTTGGGTGCAGGTGGTTCGGTTTGAGTTTCCGACTGCGAACGCCTGCCCATCTGAAACAAAAACCAGTATAAAATCGGACAAACTATTAACGGACCAATCATTAATGCTCGCGGTGGACTCTGTTTCATTCCATACACTTGCCCCCATACAGTCCACAGTAGTGCTGGAGCCATCAGCACTAACCACAACAGCCACACGGGCGTTCTGGTCATGCGGGCAACACTGCGCTGCACCATTAGATAAGTAATTATTCCTAATAAAATGAGAAACCAAAATGCCATATTACTTACAAGTATTTTGAAACAAGTATTTTGAAAAAAAACGTCTCACCCGTAGCCATAGCATTACTGCATTAACCACAAGCCAGACACCAAAGCCAAAAGGTATCAATTTTTCCCATGTCTCCCATCGAGCAACCGAACCAAACAGTTAAGCTACCACGAGTTGTACTCAATAACATTTTTGCATTTCCACCAAATCGGGAGACATTGGGAGGAACTTCTTATTTTATTGTAGGAAACGAAGGCAATATCCTGATCGATTCTCCAGCTTGGGACACCACAAACCAAGATTTTCTTAGCGGACATGGAGGTGTACGCTGGCTATTTATCAGCCATCGCACTGCGATTGCTAAAATTCCGGAAATTCAACAAGCTTACAATTGCGAAATCGTTATTCAAGAACAAGAAGCATATTTATTACCTGGCTTAAAGGTAACAACTTTCGCTGCTGTATTGTCCCTAAACTCTCTCACCCAATTAATTTGGACACCTGGGCATTCTCCAGGTTCGGCTTGTTTATACTATGCTGACATAGGTGGCGTACTTTTTACAGGACGGCACTTACTCCCCAACCAAAAAGCCGAACCCGTACCACTGCGAACTGCCAAAACCTTTCATTGGCAGCGACAAATCAAAAGCCTGAATCTATTATGCGATCGCTTTTCACCGGAAACGCTGCAATACATCTGTCCCGGTGCCAACACCGGATATCTTCGAGGCAAGCGATTCATCGATAATGCCTACTACCATCTCATAAATCTCGACTTGGAAGAGTTAGGAGTTAGGAGTTAGGAGTTAGGAGTTAGGAATTAGGAGTTAGGAATTAGGAGTTAGGAGTTAAGAGTTATTAATTAATCTCCCTTTCTCCCCCTCTCCCTTTCCCTTTACCCTTTCCCCTCTTAAACTGCTCCCACCATGACCTTATTCGTCAAGATTTCAAGTGCTGTTTGATACTGCGTATCTGCTTCGGTGGCAACTTGTTCGCGGGTAAGTAGCTGTGAAGGTATTACTTGGTCGGGTTTAATACCTAGCTTGTTAATATCGCGGTGCGATGGTGTCTCATATTTAGCAATCGTTACTGCTAATCCGGAACCGTCAGATAATTCAAATAGCGATTGAATCAAACCTTTGCCAAAAGTAGTTTCACCTACTAATTGAGCGCGTCCATTATCTTGCAAAGCACCTGCTAAAATCTCGCTAGCGCTAGCAGTTCCTTGGTTAACCAAAATTACCAATGGGTCTTGGGTGATTGCCGAACCAACCGCTTCAAAACTGCCTTGAATACCTTGGCGATTTACGGTGTAAACAATCGTACCCGAATCGAGCCACAAACGTGCGATTTCAATCCCAGCTTGTAATAACCCACCAGGATTGTTTCGTAAATCGAGAA
Organism: uncultured Calothrix sp.; assembly: GCA_964242965.1. Taxonomy (GTDB): domain Bacteria; phylum Cyanobacteriota; class Cyanobacteriia; order Cyanobacteriales; family Nostocaceae; genus JANNFJ01. Next base: position 26,687 of record CAXTCQ010000080.1, read on the forward strand.
TGTAGGCATCTGCGCCTTTTTTTTCTAAACTAGAGAGAGCATGTGCCAATTCCATTGGGGCATTAGCATTAAATTGAGTTAAACGCAAGTAGCCAATTGATTTTCCTTGCGGGGAAGAATTTAATTGAGCGATGACAGGATTTAGCTCGATGCGATCGCGCATTAATCGCACTTCGCGTTCCGATTCTCCATCGCGTTCTATAACCAAAGTTACCAAGCTGCCAGCTGCACCGCGCATTTTTGCTGCGGCTTCATCAAGGGTAAGCTTTTGGGTCGAAATACCTTCGATTTTGATAATGCGATCGCGCGGTTGAATTCCGGCTTTCTCGGCGGGGGAACCCACAATCGGTGCAACAACTTCCAGTTTTCCACTTTGCGGATTCAAGGCAATTTGTAACCCCACCCCAGTTAACTCACCAGAGGTATTGACCTGCAAACTGCGGTACTGTTCTGGGTCTAAAAAGCGTGTAAACGGGTCATCAAGGCTTTTGAGCATATTTTGAATTGCCCCATATGCAGCCTGTTGGTTGTCGAGTGGCTTCTGTAGCGCTTTCTGCCGCATCGATGCCCAGTTCTGGTGGTTAAACGTATCGTCAAGGTAAGTGCGATTGACAATTCGCCAAACCTCAGAAACTAACTTTTGTTCGTCCGTCAATGCTGCTGCACTTTGAGCGAAGCCAGTGCATCCAACCCAAAACGCCAAGAGCAGCGATAATCCAACTCGAAAAATCTTTTTTTGCATGAACCCCATTATCAATTCGACTTTCGACCCCAAATTGCCGAGATTTGCGTAAAGCGATGAGGATGACTCCGGAGAACTTTACACAGTTATCTTGTTGTTTATGAAATCTATCTCTTGACTATGTTACTTTTTTTATAGAAGAGATGCATTTGTAGCGACAGTTGAATAAATAACTTTACCGCTACATGCTGTCTTCAAAACGCTAGAATCGTCTTTGTGTATATCATCCCTCCAGGTTGAGCGCAAAGCAGACGCAATACATATCATCTTTACAGAGTGTTAAGTTTCTTAAAACTCTTTTCACTCTGGACGTTGAAAAACACATGAAAGCAAACCAATTTTGCTAAAATCCCAAAACTAGGAAAAAATTGGGATATATACCAACCGCAATCCAATTTTAGGAATTCTTCGAGATTGTATGGCAAACGTTTACGACTGGTTCGAGGAACGCTTGGAGATTCAAGCGCTAGCTGATGACATCACAACCAAGTATGTCCCTCCTCACGTTAATATTTTCTACTGCCTGGGTGGAATCACCCTGACATGCTTCTTAATCCAGTTTGCGACTGGGTTCGCCATGACGTTCTACTATAGTCCAACTGTGGCTGAAGCATATACTTCCGTGCAACACATCATGAACGATGTCAGCTACGGTTGGTTGATTCGTTCCGTCCATCGTTGGTCTGCCAGCATGATGGTGTTGATGATGATTCTTCACACCTTCCGCGTTTATCTAACAGGTGGCTTTAAAAAGCCCCGCGAGTTAACTTGGGTAACTGGCGTTATCCTAGCTGTAATCACCGTCTCGTTCGGTGTAACAGGCTACTCCTTGCCTTGGGATCAAGTTGGTTACTGGGCTGTGAAAATCGTTAGTGGTGTACCCGAAGCTATCCCCGTAGTTGGTACTCTAATTGCTGACTTGCTGCGTGGTGGTGCAAGCGTTGGACAATCAACCTTGACTCGCTATTACAGCGCTCACACCTTCGTATTGCCTTGGTTAATTGCTGTCTTCATGTTGGCCCACTTCTTGATGATTCGCAAGCAAGGTATTTCGGGTCCATTGTAAGGTGTAATTATACCTGTGGTTACAACACAAGTAGTTTGTTTTAAAATTATGGTATGTCGAAGTGACACATAAGAAAAAACAAAGTAAGTACTTGTAACTTAAGCTAAAAACTGTAAAACTTCTGTAAGTAGCTCTCGATTGCTCCTTACAGATAGAAATCACAGTTTTCCTTAGCACAAAAGTCGCGCCCGCACGATGTTCGTCACAAATGCTTTAACTTAACTCGAGTAGGAGAGCATATTTAAAAATGTCAACACAAAAAAAACCCGACCTAAGCGATCCAACTTTAAGAGCCAAGCTGGCAAAAGGCATGGGCCACAACTACTACGGCGAACCTGCATGGCCCAATGACTTGCTATACATTTTCCCAGTAGTAATTATGGGTTCGTTCGCTTCCATCGTGGCACTATCTGTTCTCGACCCCGCGATGACCGGAGAACCAGCAAATCCTTTTGCAACACCACTAGAAATTTTGCCTGAGTGGTATTTGTATCCCGTATTCCAAATTTTGCGGACTGTTCCGAACAAATTGTTGGGCGTATTTTTGATGGCTTCAGTACCATTGGGACTTATCTTGGTTCCTTTTATCGAAAACGTCAACAAATTCCAAAACCCCTTCCGCCGTCCAGTGGCAACTACCTTATTCTTATTTGGTACATTGGTGACACTGTGGTTAGGTATTGGCGCAACTTTCCCAATCGACAAATCCTTAACCTTGGGATTGTTCTAAACCAGTCGTCATAAAGTGCTTGCTTGATAAAGTGCTTGCTTTGATGCCTGTGAGTTTCTCAATAAGTACACGTACTTTTGAGAAAATTCAGCAGGCATCAATTTTAATCAATAAGGTTGCATCTTGAATTTTTAATTTTGGATTTTAAGCTTGAATTTCATACTTTGGGTTATTTGGGTAAGTTTTAAATAGATACCCAATTTCAAAGTCTAAAATCTCAACGCTAATAGTATAAAACAGATATTTTACCCCTTAGTGTTTTAGTCAAGGTCAATGCGATTGCATGGTGCAGCAAGACCATCTGACGGTGATCAGCGAGTTAAAGCTTCTAAACCTAGTGCAACAATGGTTTGAGCAATTTTGTGGAAAATATCTGTCGCAACTAGGTTGGACAGACAGTCAACTTTACCGCCTTAACTTAGCCTTGGCAGAAGGCTTTACAAATGCTGTCCGCCATGCTCATCATGCTTTACCAAAAGAAACAGCGATTGATATTGACCTTTGCTTGTGGGACGACCGACTGGAAATAAGAATCTGGGATCGGGGCAAACCCTTTAATCCCGATGCGATCGCCGAACCAGAACCAGGAACTCTACAAGTTGGAGGATACGGATGGTTTTTATTACGACGCTTGGCCGACCGTGTTGTTTACGAACGCAACGCCGATGGTAGAAATTGTCTGCTCATTGTCAAGTATGGTTTACAAGGGCAGTAAACTACTATTTAACCTAATTATGCAAGCCCATAGACCGGTAAAATAAATGTATAAAATAAAATAGTTGTTTACGTAACCACAGCATTCGAGTTGTGGTTATTTTTTGTTACGATTTGACTAAACTCAAGTCTAGTAGTCCATGCCAAAAGTTTTGATGGGTTGTAGGTTGGGTGTAGCGTAAGCGAAACCCAACATTTAATAGTTGGG
>CAXTCQ010000081.1:0-30005 GCA_964242965.1 uncultured Calothrix sp.
TAATCAGCGATGGGATTGATGCAGCAAAAGTACATTAAAAAATCATTGAGATGCTGCCGATTAATTGTATGTGTTTATTTAAACCTCTTTAACCAGAAAGATTCACGAGATGGATAGAATCCGGCGATCGCTAATCGGGGCACAGAAAATATAGTATACAACTAAGTCGGCACGAATAAAGAGTGTCTTATTATGGTAGTCAGTTGTCATTGGTAAGCGTAATATACTTGAGTTTATTAGTAGATAAATCAAATACAACATCTAGGCTAAAAGTCAAGATAGAAAACTTTTTTAGTTATAACTATTGTATTATGAATTATGCTGTAATTATTTTTTTACGTATTTATACTTATTAAAAAAAACATATATTTGTCAGTTTCCGCGAATATTCTAATGCTTTAGTCGTTAAATTCAAGTTAGATTTGAATAGAAAATAGTAACAAGAGCGAAATTAAAATCGGGCAGATTAAAAACAGCATCGTACCAACTAAAGCGCAGTTCCTTACAACTACATGTTAACTAACCTGTTTGCTTTTGCTTACATTAGCTAATGTAGTTTTTTTATTTTCGATTGCATATTATTTGAAATATTGATTTCACAGATAATGTCTAAGTTCCTGTCTATAAATCTCTTCTACTCATGGTTTTAAGTTATTAGGTATTTTTGAAGCTAAAAATAATATTTTCAAACCTCTTTAGAGATAAGTTGTAGATATTCAATATTTGAAAATCCTACCTGTAAAGTTATACAAATTTTCTGGAGATTTTTTGAGATGCACATCCCAGTAGGTATTAAATCGCTAGCCGTCAGTTTTCCTCGCGTTATACATACAAATGATTATTACAGAGAAAATTACCCCGATTTAATTGCTAAAGCTGAAGAAAAAAACTTGGCAAGACTAATGTCACCAGCTAAATCAACTCCTAACAACGAGTTTGAATTGGAAATGATGCCATTTCTATCAGACCCATTTCGCGGAACTGTTCAACGACGAGTACTAGCTCCAGATGAGTCTTCATTGACATTAGAGTACCGTGCAGCTAAGGATGCTTTAGCCGCAGCAAATCTTTCCCCAAATAAAGTAGATTTATTGATATCTTGCTCAGTTACTTCTGAGTATATTGGCTATGGAAATGCCGCTTTTGTTGCTCGTGAGTTAGGATTACAAAATGGAGCGTGGAATCTTGATGCAACCTGTGCTAGTACACTTGTTGCTCTGGAAACTGCCTGTAGCTTAGTAGAGTCAGGAAGATATCGCAATGTATTGGTAACCATTTCATGTACCTACTCTCGACTTGTCGATGAGACTGATACTCTTTCATGGTTTTTTAGCGATGGAGCAGGAGCTTTTCTTGTTAGTCCCTTGGAAATTAACCAAGGAATTCTAGGTACGAAGACAATCAATACTGGCGTTTTGTGCGATCAAATCCGGGTTAAAGCCACAGAGGATGAGCAAGGAAATCAACGTCTGAGAATGCAAGTATCTAAGAATATGAATAGAGTAATTAGTAAACATGCAACACAGATGCTTCGTACATGCTGTGAAGGTGCTGCTGCATCTGCTGGCATTACTTTAAGTGATATTGACTTTTTTATCTTTAATACACCAACTGCTTGGTTTTCCAATTTTTGTATACGAGTACTCAATATCGATCCAGAACAGACAATTAACTGTTATCCTAGCTATGCTAATGTTGGACCAGCGCTGACATTAGCCAATCTCTATCATGCTCAACAAATGGGTAAAATTAGTGAGAATGATTTAGTTTTAATGTATGGCTTCGGAGCAGCTAGTAGTGCCTCTGCAATCGTTATGCGTTGGGGTGACGTAGCATTAGGTTCTACTCCCGTTAATGGGATGGTAGAAATAAAGTAGTCATTATCAATATATACAGAATATACATATAAAGGTGTTACTAACGCCTCTATAATTTAGTTAAGTATAGCAATCCAAGTCTAAATTGCTGCTGGATTGAATTCAATCCAGCAGCCCCAAGTTATTTAGTGTATTGCTCGACCAAACTATTAATTCGTTTACCAATTGGCGCTTGTTCTATGGGGTCAATTTTTACATCAACAACAAACGGAAGTTTTGAATTAACTGCGAGAATAAGTGCGGCTTCTAGCTCAGATTCGCCCTGTACACAAATACCCTCCGCACCCATGCTACGGGCAAACATAACAAAATCGGTTGCAGGGAATTTTGTCTTGATAGTAGTGTAACCTCGTGCATTGTTTCCTTGGTAGCACATGTTGTAACGAGCATCATTAAGAACAATCCAAACTGCGGGAATATTGTATTGAACGGCAGTATTAATTTCGTTGTTCATGAGCATCGAACCATCACCAACTATAGCTACTACCTTCTTACCGTTTGCTGCGGCTCCAACTACTCCAGTAGTAACATGTCCCATTGAAGCGAAACCCGTACTCGATCGCCAGCGTTTTGGTTGGTTAAATTTTAGATAATGAGTTGCCCAAGCAAAGGAATTACCACCTTCAGCCATCACAATTGCATTGCTATTTTCGACAATTACTGTTTGAATAGCACGCATGAGTTCTCTAGGTCTTACTAACCCATCTTCAAGTTGCGGTTTTTCAATTGTAATTTTGCGATCGCGTAGCAGAGAGTTAACGGGCAAACAATTAAGTTTTTGTTTTTGAGTTAACTTATTCAGTAATAAATTTAAGAATGTTTTGATATCAGCGCAGATAGGAAATGTATCTGCTATTGGATAAGCTGAACCAGGAACTTTAGGGTCAATATCCACATGAATAAAACCCTTCGGTGGAACCAGGATCGGATTCCAAAATGAAGTAAATTCACCTAAACGAGTTCCTAAAACAAGAATTCGATCTGGTGGTGTAGTTTGCATATATTCTAGAACTGATTCATGTCCGGCAAACCCTGTTACACCAATAAATTGAGGGTGATTTTCTGGAAAAACCCCTTTACCTCGTGGCGAACACATGACTTTTGCACCAGTACGCTCTGCTAGTTGGCGAATTTCATCAGCAGCATCTCGTGCGCCAAAACCGACCCAGATACCAAAAGATGATTCTGAAAGTAGTTTAATTGTTCGATTGACTGCTTTTTCATCTGGGATAAATAATGGTGTTTTGTATTTTGGAGGAGTTAGAGGATTACTGGCGCTGGTTTGGATATTTGTTGGAATATTGAGATGTGCAACAAATCCACCAGGTCTTTCTATTTCTAGCGCTAGTCGCTCTTGTATTTCCTTTAGTTCCAAGCTTGAAGCAATCGATTTTGCGTAATGGAATATCGTGCCAGCCTTGAAAAACTCTTCCGGCATCGTATCGGGACTAGTTTCTTGTAAAGCCCATTTTCCTTGTAGTGCTGTTGAAGTACAACCAGAAAGCAAAATTACCTTTGCACCTTCCCAACGTGCAGCCATAATTCCTGTCAATACGTTAGTAATACCGGGACCAGTAGTCGCAAACACAGCAACAGGACGATTATCTGTAAAATATGCCTCCGTCGCAGCAAAAGCGGCTCCTGTTTCATGACGAAAATGAACAACCTCTATGCAGCTTTGCTCTAAAGCCTCCCATAAAGGCGCGATCGCACCTCCTCCAATCCCAAAAGCATGACGTACCCCCAATTCTGTCAGTATTTGAACGATGCTGTCAGATACTGTCGCTTCAATTAACTGTTCATTTGTATGATTTATAAAATAATTAGGCTGGTTAAATTTTTTGTGAAAAACTTTTTCTGTAAGTAACATTGCAAAACCTTCTAATATTTATTTTGTTGGGAATGAAATTAAGATATCTCAACTATATTCAAATTCTCAGCAAAAACTATTAAATACTTTTAAATAATTAAGCTTATCAAATAAAATTTAGCTAAAATATTTATAAATATTGTTAAAAATTCTAAGCGTTTTCACTTAATAGTTATTTGTAAATTTTACAGATGATTATTCGCCCCATCTATCGCAATACTTGGAGGTTTTGGATAGTCGAGGGGGCTTATTCCCGGATTCTTTAACAATCCGGGTTTCTAATTTCTGCTTAACCGAGTAGTATTGCCATCTATCAGAGTCAATACATATAATATTAAGTTTTATCTATTTTATACGAAAAAACTATAGATTGTATATAGCGTTTCTCAATCTAGTAAGGTACAACAATTTTAAACCAACGTAGGGGCGCTCTTGCCTTGCGCCCCTACTGGGAACCGCTATATAACGGTAGTAGTTATAGAAAATATACCCAACTTATTGAAATAAGTTGGGTATATGAATGAAGCAATGTTTTAACAAAAAGCTGATTACTTAATCGGGATGGATATTATAAATGCTGCTCCTTCTCCTGGGAAAGAATCAACTTCTAATATTCCACCGTGCTTTTCCACTATAATTTGATACGCGATCGCAAGTCCTAAACCCGTTCCTTTTCCAACTGCTTTGGTAGTAAATAAATGGTCAAATATTTTCGCTTTAACTTCTTCTGGTATTCCCATTCCATTATCTTGGATTCTAATTACAACTAGTTTTTTATTTTCGCTCAGATTAGTAGTAATTGTAATCCGATTAGAATTGAGTTGAATTTCTTGAAAATTCAGACCAGTGTTGGATTCTTCCAATGCATCAATAGCATTTGCGAGGAGATTCATAAATACTTGATTTAATTGTCCGGGGAAACACTTCACTTCGGGCAAATCGCCATAGTTTTTAATAATATCAATTTTGGGACGAGATTCTGATGCTTTTAAACGATGCTGGAGAATCATTAGAGTACTATCAATACCCTCATGGATATTAAAATAAATTTGTTTATGAGTATCTGCTCTGGAAAAAGTACGTAAACTAATACTAATATCGTAAATACGCGCAATTGCCTGCTGCATCGAAGATATGACTTTAGGCAAATCTTCTTTTATATAATCGAAGTCTCTAGCTTTTATTTCTTTTACTATTTCTGCAACTGGATTGGGGTAATTTTTTTGGTATAAATCAATTACAGTCAATAAATCTTGTACGTACTCGCGTGCAGGTTGTAAATTTCCAGAGAGATAATTAATGGGATTGTTGATTTCATGTCCTATTCCCGATACCAAATTACCCAAAGTAGACATTTTCTCACTCTGCACTAATTGCAATTGCGCTTGTTTAAGTTCATCAAGATAAGTTTGTAATTGTTGGGTATTATGTTGAGATTGTTGATATAAGCGAGCATTTTCTAAAGAAATTGCAGCTTGGGAGCAAAGCAAATTAATCACTTGCAATTTATCATTAGTAAATGCTCCAGTAGTTAAATTATTTTCTAGATATAAAATAGCAATCAATCTACCTTGTTTGAGAATTGGATTACATAACAAACTTTTGGGTTGATGTTGAAGAATGTAAGAATATTCAATATTTTGGAGGTTAGATTTTGAATTTTGGATTTCAATAACCGCATTGTTAAAAATAACATTTTCCTGCTTACGCGATACATAATTAATTAAACTAACAGGAATATCTTGACTTTCTTCGATAGGTATGGATTGTAAGACGTTAATAACTGTATGAGTTGATAAAGCGATTGCTTCAATTACCAATTTGTCGGAGTTAGGTAAAATCAGTACGGCTTTAGAAGCACCAGCATTTTCAATCAAAACTTCCATGAGATTAACTAGTAATTTATCTAGTTTAATTTCACCACTAATAGCGTGAGAAGCTTTGATTAAGCTCATAAAATCTAAGACTTCAATAATTTTTGTACTACTGCCAGTAATCGTTTTCCCATAACTGTTGCTGATAGAAATTGTTTCTTGAGGATTTAAATTACTATTTTTTCTTTGTTTGACGGCACTAAGTAAATCTGGATAGTGTTTTTCGAGATGTTCTACTTTTGCTAATGCACCCCAACGCGCATAACAGTAATAAGCATTAATTAAGTAAGTTTGGGCAATCGTTTGTTTTTCCCATTCAAGATAGAATTTTGCAGCAAGTTCATTTGCAAGAGCTTCTTCTTGAATATATTCATTCTCTTTGGCAAGATAAATAGCTTTATCGTAATAGTCCATTGCCGTTATTTTCTCATCGAAAATTCGACATCGTTCTGCTTCAACGAGGTAGTATTTATGTAAAAAATTCATTGGAGCATGATTTGCCCAATGTTGCATTTTTTGCTGATTTGAGTTGACTTTTTCTAAAAATTTCTCTTGCTCTAGCGATGTAACTTCAGAATATGCAGCTAGCCGACATAGGGAATCATAAAAGTTAAATGCAGGAACAATAAGTGTACCTATTAATGCAGGTAGATATTTTTCTACTTCTTCTGAATAGTTTAAAGCTGATGATAAGTCACTAAATAAATAACTCAGAGTTATTTTATTAAAATATAACATACACATTGCTGACATATCATTCATTTGTTGATGAATTGGCAGCATTACAACTTCATTATAAGCTATCCCAATTAAAGAATGTGCATTTTCATTTAGATTCATCAAATTCAAAACAGTCTGTCGCCAAATTTGGATATAAGCTATCCCAGTTTTTTGTTTAGTTTGTTGTAGCGCTTCGCAATAACTTGCTGTTTTATACTCAATTTTTCCTAGCTCTTTTCCTGTTAAGTACGAGTTAAAAGAGAAATTATTCAATGCATAAGCAGCAAATTCTAAATCACCAGACTCTAATGCAATTTGGTAAACTTCTTGCAATGGTTTCAAAAAATTATTGGCATGATTTTTCCAATGCCCAACCAAACTATTATAAGGAAGTAAAACCTTTGCTCGTAGTGAAGTGGCATTAGTTTTAGACAATACATTTAAAGCCAATTTTCCAAATTCAGAACCAGAATCTATATTTCCAACTACAGCACACAAAAGAAAAGCATAAGTACAATAACCATTTGCTGATATACCTGTGTTACCATATTCAATTGATAAATCTACCATTTTCAGGCTAATTAAAGGCACAAAGTTGGGATTTCCAAGATAGGCAGCAGTAAACATACTAGATAAAATACGCATTGCTGCTAAAATCCTAAAGTCGGTCATTTCTGGCAGGTTAATTAAATCTACTATTTCCCGATTGCCTAGTTTTTCGGCGGTTATCTGGAATGCTTGTTGAATATCTGTTGGTGACGGTGTTGTAGGAAATTCTATATTCAGGAGTTTGAGAATATCTAGAGCTATTATTAAAGCATCTGTAAGTTTATTTTGTACGATGTCTGCCTGAATTTTGATTTCGTACACTCTGACTTTTTCTAAAAGATTTTTAGCAGAGTTAATGACTGCTGCTGCTAATTCCTCCATTTTTTCAAAATCACCATTGAGATAAGCTGCTTCACATGCTTCCTCGTGTAGCGCTAAACAGAGAGAATAATGATTTTCCCAGCTATATGCAGCTATAATTTCTAATCCTAAATTCAAATATTTAACTGCTGCTACATAAGCGGTTGAACTTTTTGCTTTACGTCCAGCAATTAAATTTAATCGAGCTAATTCATTGAGTTCTTCTTGGTTTATAATTAGCTCTAAACCATAATTCAACTGATTGACAATATTAAATATTTTTTCTTCTATCTCAGCTTCAAGGGTGTTGTTTAATAAAAGTTGACCGATATGAAAATGCGTATTTTTCTTTTCGGAGTCGGGAATTAAAGAATATGCAGCTTGTTGGATGCGGTCGTGCAGAAACTTATAAGTCGGTAGCTGGTCATGAGAATTTAATATTTTGTTATTTTTTTCTTTTGGTACTAATAATAAATTATCAAAGTCTGCTTGAAAAAACTTATAAACTTCATTAGTGGGAATAATTAACCCTTCTTGCAATGCTTGCCATAAATCATTTGCAGTTTCTTCGGGCGAGCTATTATTGACAATTGCAAGTGTCGCTAAATCAAATTTATTACCAATACAAGCAGCTAATTTGAGTGTTTTTTGAGTTACTTGTGCTAATTTTTTAAGCTGAGTAGCAATCAAATCAACGACATTATCAGATAGCGATAATTCTTGAATTTGAGATAAATGGCACTGCCAATACCCTTCATCAAAGTTATAGTAAATTAGTCCTTCTTGATATAATAATTTGAGAAATTGATTGCTGAAAAAAGGATTCCCGTGTGTTTTTCGATAAATCAATTTTGCTAATGGGTGGGCAATTTCTGGGGAACAGTTAAGTGTATCCGCAACTAAATCCGTTAAACTATTTTCTGATAAAGGTTTAAGTATAATGGCATTAACTTCAACGTTTTCTTTAGAAATTGCATCCAATGTCAGCATCAATGGATGTACTGCCGAGACTTCATTATCCCGATAGGCTCCTATCAACAGCAATTTTTGAGTTTCTTTTTCGCAAATCAGTGTTTGCATCAAATTAAAAGATGCTGAGTCTGCCCATTGTAAATCGTCGATAAAAATAACTAAAGGGTGTTCTTTCGTCGTAAATACTTGGATAAATTTTTGGAACAGCAAGTTGAAGCGATTTGTTGCTGCACTACCCGAAAGTTCTGCAACTGCTGGTTGTTCGCCGATAATTTTTTCGAGTTCGGGTATAACCTCGGTAATTACTCTACCCTGCTCCCCCAATGCTGCTAAAATATTTGTTTCCCATCGCCTGAGTCGGGTTTCGCTTTCGCACAGTAATTGCTCAATTAAATCACGGAAAGCTTCTAAAAATGCCGAAAAAGGGATGTTGCGCTGCAACTGATCGTATTTACCTTTGATAAAATAACCCCGTTGTTGCACAATGGGTTTATGGACTTCGTTAACCACGGCTGTTTTACCGATACCAGAAAAACCAGCTACTAACATCACCTCGACGCCTTTATTTTTGTCAGCGATACATTTCTCCTGCAAAGACGCTACGCGAACAAATGCTGATAAAAGTGCTGTGACTTCAGTTTCACGACCGTAGAGTTTTTCAGGAATGCTAAAGCGATCGCACCGATCTTGCTGTCCTAACTTGAAGTTTATAATATCTCCGGTTTCCTGATATATTTCCCAGGCTTTTTCTAAATCGTATTTCAATCCCAAGGCACTTTGATAGCGTTCTTCGGCATTTTTTGCCATTAGTTTCGCAATAATACTAGAAATAACTTCTGGAATCGCTGGATTTAGACTACTAACCGCAGGAGATTGTTTTGCTAAATGGCAGTATACCAATTCCATTGGGTCATTAGTTGTGAAAGGTAATTCCCCTGTTAGTAATTCAAAGAATGTCGCACCCAGACTGTAAAAATCGCTACGCCAATCTACTAAGCGATTCATTCGTCCGGTTTGTTCGGGGGAAATGTAAGCTAGGGTTCCTTCCAGTACATTTACAGATTTAGGTGTTTGCGTTTCTCTTGGCAGTAAAGAGGCAATACTAAAGTCAATTATCTTTATCTCTTTTGTTGTCGGGTTAATGAGAATATTTGCAGGTTTAATATCTTTGTGGATGACGCAATTTTTATACAACCCGTCTAAAATTGTTACAATTTGTAATGCGATTGCGAAAAACTCACTCAGAGAACTGAATTTTTCTCCTTTGGTAAATTCCTGTAATGAAATTCCTCTAAAATCTTCCATCACCAGTGCATAACTATTTTGATAAGTTTCCAAGCTATAGGTTTTGATGACACCAGGAAAGTCAAGATTTTTGGCAATATTATACTGGTTACGGAATTGCAGTAATTCTTGGGAAGTTGGGTATTCGTTTCGTAGCAGTTTTATTACTACTGGTTTGTTACTTCCTTGCTGGATACCTCGATATACCAGTGTTTTTGCTCCACAATAGATTTGTTCGAGAAATTGATAACCAAATAGTTTCATTACGTCCACTCTCAGTCACTAGTATTGCACTTAGAGTTAGTATGCCCAAATATGACACAAATCATTCTATATTGGTAAAATTTACTGAGTAGACGAATATCTTTAGGGCGACAAGTAAGCCTTAAATCCTCTATGAAATCGATATTGTTCAATTTTGTCTAAAAGCCTTGATGTGTATCAAGTACTGAAAAAGCTCATGCATAAATTTAAACGCATTCCAATACTCATCGGTTAAGGGCAAAAGGGGAAAGGTTAAATTGAGAAATGCTATATATATCTCAACTTTCTACACCTTTCCCCCTTAACCGCATCCTGCTTATCCGATGATAAAAATCCAAAATCCCGACAATCTGCTACTCTAGGTGTGCGTCGATGAGTGAGGAAGCAGCGATAATGGGAATCGATAATATATTTTCTGCGGGTGGGGTCGTCATGTACCCCTTATTGGGGTTTTCGGTGCTAGCTGTAGCGTTGATTATTGAACGTGTCTTGTTTTGGATGCAAATCAACGGTCGTCAACAGCGAGTTGTCAAAGAAGTCTTAAATCTCTACAAACATAATAATGTTGTTAGCGTACTCGATAAACTTCAACAAAATACCGATTTACCAGTTGCACGAATATTTTTAGCTGCACTCGAACTCGAAGAAGCGACTCCCGAAGAATTTCGATTAGCGTTAGAGAGTTCCGCACAAGCTGAAATTCCTATTCTCAAACGCTTTCAAACTATCTTTGATACGATTATTTCACTAGCACCTTTACTCGGTCTTTTAGGTACAGTCCTGGGATTAATTACGTCGTTTGCATCACTTAATATTGGCAATGTTGGTGGAACACAAACTGTTGGTGTCACTAGTGGGATAAGTGAAGCACTAGTTTCGACTGCATCAGGATTAGTTGTAGCAATTTTTACGCTATTATTTGCAAATACCTTCCGAGGATTGCACCAGCGGCAAATGGCTTTTATTCAAGAATATGGCGGACAGTTAGAATTGCTTTATCGTCGTCGTTATGAAAGAGGAGAAAAACCCTATGCGTCTTCCCGATGAACCGGATATTCCAGCACAAATCAATATTGTGCCGATGATTGACGTGATTTTTGCGATTTTGACCTTTTTTATTATGTCATCGCTCTACTTAACGCGATCGCAAGGTCTTCCCGTAAATCTACCACAAGCTGGAACCGCACAACAACAAAGTACAACAGGGTCGGCTCCAATTACAGTGACGGTAGAAAAGGATGGCAGAGTTAGTTTAAATGGTAAAGTTATAGCCATAGATACTTTAACCGAACAGGTTAGGGGTTTAATAGCTAACAACCAAGACGCTTTGGTGATTATTGACGCTGACGAACAGGTAAATCACGGTCGAGTTGTTGCAGTGATGGATAACTTGCGGCAAATACCGGGTGCTAGACTTGCGATCGCCACAGCAAATCCCTAATTTTTATCAAAGAGTAAAGATATTACAAATATGTTTTAACAATATCTGAAAAAAGCATAATATTTTGGTAGATAAAGCGTTTGGGAGACTAACCGTGACTATTTGGATAAACGAACAAGTCGATTCGTCCGGCATGATTCACGCATGTATCGCAACTAAAAGCGAATCTCACGCTCAAGATTGCCATGAATCATTTGAGCAAAACTTGACCGAACTACAAAAAACATGGGGTTGGCAAGCACGACTGCGAACAGTTACATCTTGGGATGAAGTACCTGTCAATGCTTTAAAGCTTAGTTAGAGAAGTTAGGAGTTAGGAGTTAGGAGTTAGTTGTAGGTTGGGTGTAGCGTAAGCGAAACCCAACATTGATAAGTAGGTACGTACGCAAAATTATTTATATATCTTTTTTTCTGTTTACTTTACTGAATAGAGAATTCAGAATTCAGGAATATATAATTAATTTTGCACAGCCACTTATAAGTCACGGGGTTTTTGTTACCCCGTCAGATTTAAAACAACATGCTATGTTCTGAATCCCAACATTTATTATTGCGCCATTCTCGACCTTGATACTCGCAATCTGATTTAGTTTCTATCCAAGGTAATGAAGTCGGATATGAACCAGTATTATCAATTGCATTTGCCCGTGAATTAGTTGAAGTGAAAAATTGTATACCTAAATAGCCAACTATCAAGACTTTAACAAAGATAAATGCAATGAAAACTTGATTCAATGGTTGTTGGTATTGTTGCATTCTAAAAACCTGATTTTTTCCGAACAGTAATTTTTGAAATTGCTTTTTAACGAGCAATAAAAATTAGCGCAATCCGAAAATTGCGCGTTGCCAATATTGCACGCAAGACAATAAATATCTTGAGAAAACCCGAATTTTTAATTATCTTCCTACAGAGAAAAATAGTTAATGCTTTGTTGATAGTCCAATTATTACTGATGAATATGCCAACTGTGCAGTATCTATCTTAAGGTAGATGTGAACTTTCAACTAAATTATCGTGAATGTACAGAAGCTCGACAGCTGCTTAAGTAGTTTACCTGAATTGCGATCCAATATTGCTCGGATAAGATCCCCCCATCTGGTGGGGCGACCTCGTTTTTAAAGGGATCGGGGGATTACCTGGATTTGTTGTACCCCAATCGGAAAAATTTGCGATCGCAATTACAATGTCATCTCCCGTACCTCGCTGCCAAACTAAAACACGTTTACCTTCGTGAAAATCAACGTAGAGAAAATTGGTGTCGTTTTTAGCCAGAGTATTGGAATTGGTACGAAATTTAACAAGCCGCGTTACGTAATTAAAAACTCGTCGCCGCCAAGCATCATCAAGACGACTATAGTTAACTCGGTCTACTTGCTTTCGATAATTGCGTTCATCATTTGCAGCACTGGTATTATAGGTGTGCGATAGACTGCTCATGCACCTCCTTAGAACTACGCGCACAATTTACTTCTGAATTCAGATTTGCAATAGTTAATTGTAGGTAATTAAAAATCATTCTTAGGATAGATGAAAATCCTATTATCTAAGACTAGTCATCTAAATTGCAGTTTTTAAGTCAAAATAAATCCGAAATCTCCCGAAAATTCCTTGATATCTAAGTATATGTAAGTAAAAAATATTAAGGAATATTAAATAATGTCTTATCTTAAGCCCAATGAAATCGGCTATAGTCCTTATAACGCATTATCCTTAGCAAAAGTTTCTAAGCTTGCTTACTTCGACCCAACCACTGTTGCTAGTAAATTGCAGGTTTGGAATATTAACAAACTTCACTTTTTCGACAATCGCAATACTCAAGCATTTATTGCTGGGAATAACGACTTTATAATCATCTCATTTCGCGGTACAGAACCAAACAACTTAAAAGATTGGATGACTGATGCCGAAATACGTATGGTTGAAGGATATGGAGGTTACGTCCACCGGGGATTTAGCGAAGCACTTGATGATGTATGGGATGATATTGTTACCCAAGTAGCTTTATTTCAAGACCAAAATCAGCCGATTTTCCTCACAGGTCACAGCATGGGAGGTTCGCTTGCCACAATGACCGCAGTTAGATTAGGAGAAAAATATTACCAACAGATTAAAGGACTGTATACCTTTGGTTGTGCGCGTGTAGGCGACCTTAAATTTGCCGAGAATTACGATAAAATATTTAGCGAGCGCACTTTTCGGATGGTTAATCATCGTGATGTCGTCACCCGACTTGCACCACGTAGTTTCGGCTATCGCCATGTTGGAGGTTGTTGGTTTTTTGATTTAGAAGGCAAACTGCATAATGACATCCGATACTGGCAGCAATTTTTAGAAACGTTTAAAGGCACTAAAGAAGAGTTTCTCGACGTTGCCAGCTTTATTAAAGACCATAATTTAGATGAATACATCAAAAATATATCGTTGAATTTTAATGGTACGAATACATTGATTCGCTCTACAAACATTTATCCCGCGTCAGCGACTGTAAGTCGAATGGTAATTGGGTGACGAGTTGATTAATACTACTAAATTTACGAGCGATTTTCGACTACGTTTGATAGCCGACAGGGATTATAAATAACCCCGATTATAGCAAAAATCTATTTTTAATCGATTGGCGATCGCAAATAATCAGATTATTGTTGGGTTACGCTTCGCTTCACCCAACCTACGTTAATTATAAGTGTTTAATCGAACATGAGATAAGAGAAATTTGCGCGAGCGCTATCCGTGACATCGATTCATAACCAGCTAGCAGAAAAAGACCTGCTTCTGATAACTGATAACTGCCAGTCCTCAAAAATAATTTATTTTTAGCACAGTCTTATAGTTAGAATAGACCTGAATGCCAAATTTTGAGTCATAAATTACCCATGACTGAGCAACCGGGGGATTCTCAGCAACCGAACAAACCGACCGATGGGGCAAAACCCAAGTCGGTCGATTGGTCTGCGATAAATCGAATTGCCGATGTTTGGAATCAAACAACCTCGCGTCTAGTTAAACTTCTACCCTTAGACCAACTCGCGCAAAACACGGTCAAATTATTCACCGTTAGCGATACTCAAGTTGCAGAAATCCTAGACACTGTTCGCACCCAATTACCAACCACCGAAGCATTGCTAATCGGCAAACCCCAAGCCGGAAAAAGTTCGATAGTCCGGGCATTAACAGGCTTTAGCGCCGAAATCATCGGGCAGGGATATCGTCCGCACACGCAACACACCGAACGTTATACCTACCCCTCTACCGACCTACCCTTACTTATTTTTACTGATACGGTTGGATTAGGTGATGTTAATCAAGACACCCAAGCGATTATTCAAGAATTAATCGGCGATTTGCAACAACAAAGTCGCGGTGCAAGGGTTTTGATTCTTACTATCAAAATTAATGATTTTGCTACCGATACTCTTCGTAAAATTGCCCAAGACTTGCGGCAGAAATATCCCGATATACCCTGTCTGCTAGCGGTAAGTTGCTTGCATGAACTTTACCCGCTTAGTATAGACAATCACCCAGCTTATCCACCCGATTTTGATGAAGTTAAGCGAGCTTACAGTGCAATTCAAGAAGCTTTTAAAGGATTGTACGATGCTTCGATATTGATTGATTTTACTCTCGAAGAAGACGGTTACAATCCAGTATTTTACGGCTTAGAGACATTTCGAGATACCCTTGCCGACTTACTGCCCGAAGCCGAAGCACGGGCAATTTACGAGTTACTCAATAAAGAAGCTTACCTTGGCGACCAAATTGGCAACCTCTACCGCGATGTCGCACGACGTTACATGTCAGCTTTTGCGGTTATGGCAGCAACCTTAGCAGCAGTACCTTTACCGCTGGCAACAATGCCCGTACTGACAGCATTGCAAGTTTCAATGGTGACTGTATTAGGAAAATTATACGGACAAAATCTAACGCGATCGCAAGCTGGGGGAATCGTCAGTGCCATAGCTGGAGGTTTCCTGGCACAATTGGTTGGAAGGGAATTAGTAAAATTTATACCTGGCTTCGGTAGCGTTATCGCCGCTTATTGGGCGGCTGCCTATACTTGGTCGCTAGGGGAAGCAGCCTGCGTTTACTTCGGTGACATCATGGGAGGCAAAAAACCCGACCCGAAAAAAATTCAGACTGTGATGCGAGATGCGTTTGAGGTTGCTAAAGAACGGTTTAAAAACATTAAACAGTAGAAACCGGGTTGATGATTTTCATCCGCGAGAATACGTAGGGGCGGGGTGACCCCGCCCCTACAGTCGATGGGATAACGAAAAATTTTTGTGTGAGGGGTGATGCCCCTGAATGACTACCAGTAACTTGAGATAGCCCACACAAGCTTTCAAATCATATTTTTAAATATTGACAAAAGCTTATATATTTAATAATAAGTTTTTAAATATTCCTATATAAAATTGGATTTACAGATAGTAAATACCTATTTAATTATGGTACTCAAAATAAATCATAGACTCTAGACAATATACACTATAAGCAAAAATTATATAGATTCTGACTTATTGTAGTTGCCAAAGCAGACAAAAAATATAAATTTATCTTATTTTAATATTGTTAGTTACTTGTAACTTAAATGCGACGCAAATCCTCTGATTATTAATTCTGATGAGGGTTTGATATCAACGTATACATATATTAAGTATCTAATTAAGCAACTCGGCAACGTTCTTAATACTTATGGCATTATTAAATTCAGAATTCGGCAAACAGAAAGATACACGGACAGTTGGCAAAGGCTTCCAGTCTTTATTTTTAATCTTATTGACATTAACATCAATCAGTGCGGTGGGCGTTCGCTTGGCGCATTTACAAGTTATAGAAGGGGAAAAATACAGCGATCGCGCCCAGTCGAACCGGGTTAGGATGATTCTCAAACAGCCCGAACGGGGCAATGTATTTGACCGCAACGGCAAACTTTTAGCTACAACTCGCTACCCGCGTTCGGTGTATCTTTGGCCAATGGCACATACCAAACCCGCTTGGCAAGAAAAAATAGGTCCGCGTCTATCGCAAATTTTGGATATTCCCCAAGCCCAAATCGAAGCGAAACTCGAAGAAGCGGGTCCCAACTCCAGTTCGCTGGTAAGAATTGCCCGCGATTTGACAATAGAACAAATTACAGCTTTGAAAGAATACCATCATGACCTACCCGATGTCGAAGTTCATACCGAAGCAGTACGTTATTACCCGCACAAACAGGAATTGGCACACGTCTTAGGGTACACCCGCGAATTAACTGCCGAACAATTAAAAGTGAGAAAAGACGACGGGTATCGTTTGGGTGATGTCATCGGTCAAATGGGTGTAGAAAAAGCCTTTGAGAAGACGCTACGAGGCGAATGGGGCGGTCAACAAATTGAAGTAGACGGTCGGGGTCGTCCGCTCAAAATATTGGGCGAAAAACAGGCAACACCAGGTAAAGATTTACATTTGACCATCGATTTAGAGGTGCAAAAAGCCGCAGAAAAGGCTTTGCAAGGTAAAAATGGCTCGATTGTAGTGATGAATCCCAACAATGGGGCAATTTTGGCGATGGTTTCACATCCAACCTTCGACCCCAATATCTTTTCACAGCAAAAACCAGACCGCAAAGAATTGCGAAAAGTTTTACAAGGTGAAGAACACCCGCTAGTAAATCGTGCCCTCAGTGGATTTCCTCCCGCGAGTACATTTAAAATTGTCACTACCGCAGCGGGATTAGAATCGGGTAAGTTTTCGCCAAATACAGTATTGCAAACTTATGGTTCGCTAAATATTGGTGGTGTCAACTTCGGTGAATGGAACCATGCTGGATTTGGTCCGCTTGGTTTTACTGGGGCAATGGCAAATAGTAGCGACACCTTCTTCTATCAAATCGGTCGGGGTGTCGGTGGTCAGACGATGATTGATTGGACGCGCAAATTTGGATTTGGTCAAAGAACCGGTTTCGAGTTCGAGACCGAAGAAAGTAAAGGGTTGGTTCCCGATGAGAAATGGACGCAGCGAGTCTTGAAAATGCCTTGGACTGTTGGACACACGATTAATATGTCCATCGGTCAAGGTGCATTGTTAACTACACCGTTGCAAGTTGCGGTAATGTTTGCCGTACCTGCGAATGGTGGTTATCGGGTGCAACCACATCTATATAAAGATAATGACGACTCGAAAAGCTGGCGCGAACCAGTAGGAATGAAGCCAGTAACTGTGAAAATATTACGCGATGGGTTACGTAAGGTAATAACTGAGGGGACAGCCAAAGCGTTGAATTCGCCTACTGTTGCGCCAATTGCCGGGAAAACTGGAACTGCCGAAGCGTGGAAGAAAGGTGTAAAACAAAACCATGCTTGGTTTGGTGGATACGCACCCGCCAATAAACCGGAGATTCTCGTAGTTTCGTTTGCGGAACATTCCGGTGGTGGTGGTGGTAGCGTTGCTGCACCGATGGCTTTAAGCGTGATGGAAGAATATTTCCAGAAGAAGTATCCAGGTAAATATCAGAAAGTCGAAAAGAAAGAAGTTAAAGCGAATTAGCCTCTCCTGCGGGGTACTCTTGGTTGATTTGTGCGACCATAGGTAGAGACGTTATACTAAAAACGGCTAAACACTATACTTTTTCTTTACCAAAAACAAGCTCTTAAGCCTCTCCCCGTAGACGGGGAGAGGTTTGGAGAGGGGTTCTATATTAAGTTAAGTTTTGAACCGTTTGCAGTATACATGTAACGGAACCACTCGGCAGTGAGAATCCTGCTATTGCTATGTAACATTCTCTACTTCTTGCACAGTCAAAGAAAGTGCTTGTGCAACTTGTTCTACGCTTAATCCCATTTGTAACAACTGAGGTACAGCATCTAACCTTACCTGCCGTTCAGTATCAGCGCGTTTTTGTTCAGTATCAGCGCGTTTTTGTTCAGTATCAGCGCGTTTTTGTTCAGCTTCTTCTGGTAGCAAAACTAGATTTCCAGCTTCGTCGTAAAACCTTAACCAAACTGCATCATCATCTTCAATTATGCCTTTCCAAGTTCCTAACCATAACCGTAAACTCTCACACCAAAACCATCCTCGTGAATCTTCTTCGATTGGTTCGTAGCCTTTGTAGCTATCAAGACGCCATCCTTGTAGTGAGTTGACCTTAAAGGGATGAAATACAAAATAATCTTTAGTTTTAAAGACTTTTTCGTATAGCGATTTTTTATCTCCCAAATCTTTAGCTTCCGTAGTATCAGAAAGTAACTCAACAATCATATCCGGATAACGTCCGTTTTCTTCCCAAACTACCCAACCTGGACGTGCTGGGTCAGATGGCACATCCAAGACTATGAAAAAGTCGGAACCTTTAAATTCTTTGTTTTTAACTTGCTGACTGCTATAGTAAACGAACATATTGCCGCCAACAAAAAAGTTGTTTCGTCCTGCACAGTAGTGCCGATAAGAACGAATCAGCGCATTCATACCAACGCGATGACGACTACTTTCCAATGGTTCTCCATCATCAAATATTAAATCTGTAGGTGGCATTGGGGGTTGCCACTCTTCGGGTGATGTTGCTACTAATGATGCGACTTCAGCCGTTTGCGGTGTCATAAAATCTACGGTGGTCATGATGCCACCCGATTACAATTATGCGTGAAAACTTTTGTACTATTATAGTACCTGCTGCCATAATTATTGTTAGTCTATCCAAGCAAAGTGATAAACTCTTCCATAGTTAAATCGATATCTCGAATAATTGCTCGCAGCGTACATGAAGCTATTTCATCATGGTCGGGAACGACAACTTGGGCAAATGGCTCATCTCGCCGCATAATAATATGACTACTTTCCCTACGTTTTTGGTAAAAGCTTATCTTCTCCAAAGCTTTCACACATTCTTTTGCGGAAATACTTGGTAGCTTACTCATACAACTAACAAGTAAGCTTCAAAATTATCTTTGGGAACAGGTAAACCGTCTTCTTCTAAAGCTGCAATGTATCCAGCTATGGCCTCTTTGATATTGGATAACGCTTCCTCTTTTGTTTTACCTTGGCTAATACATCCCTTTAGGCTTGGGCATACCACAACCCAATAACCGTCCTCATCCTTGTACATGATTACTTGTCTCATGTTAAACTTTTAACCAAAAACTAAAGAATACTTCTTGATTGTAATTGTTATATTTTAAGGTGACTTTAATTGTGTTGTGATTTACTATTTAAGTTGTAGTTGTAGGTTGGGTGAAGCGCAAGCGCAACCCAACATTAAATCTTAATCTTTCCAAGAATCCTCAATGATAAAAGAAATTTAGTTGTAGGTTGGGTGAAGCGCAAGCGCAACCCAACATTAAATCGCAAGATTACGCTTACGCTTTATCCCTTTTTTGAGATCCGGTGCGAAGCATCCGGAGAGCTATGCGATCGCATAAAGAATTAATACATCAAAAGCGTTATTTACCTGTGAGTGGTGGGGTTCAAATGCTTTGAGTTAGAAGCTATTTCGACATGATTCAATAGAGTTCTTGCATAAGTGGGTAATAAGGTACAAATAGTCAATACCTTCGCCAAAATAAAGAGGGCCTTCCGTAGTAGAGTTATTCTTTACCACAACTACAACTCAAAAACCGCCATTCCTCTCGTTTTTGGAAGTGAGCGCTCGTGGCTAGAATAGCACTATTCATGGAATTCCTCGCCGTTTCTCTTGTATTCCTTTTTGTTGGAGAATTAAATGCCTAGTATTTCAGAAAATAATGAAATCTTCACAGTAATCATCATGTTTACTGTAGAGCCAGAGCAACAACAGAAATTAGTTGATGTGATTATAAGCGAGGTAGAACGGTGGGTTCAATATCGTCCTGGCTTGGTGTCATCGCACTTCCATAAGAGTCTGGACGGCACTAGGATAGTAAATTATGCTCAATGGGCAACAGAAGAGGCATGGCAGGCATTTACTCAAGACACCGAAGCCACCGTCCTGCGGCAAAAAATAGAAAGTGTTGGTAAGGAAATCTCACAGGACGTACATTCTTATAAGGTGTACAGAAGTATTGAGCCTGCAAAAATATAGCTGGTAGGGCTGATCCAGTGCTAAGCGCGTCTACACTTCCCATGAGTGGCATAGTCCTTAGCAAAAGCTGGGATCAGACTAACAGTAGGTGCCGACGCACAGTAGTAATGGGACAGGTTGGCAAGTCGTTCTATCAAGTCAAAGCAGCTTTGATTCAGATGGTGTTGGAACTTGGCTACACGGTTGAGGTAAGGGAAGGATCCCACGAGCAGATATTCCCACTGTTGGGAACTGGTAAGATTGATTTGCCAGGGCAAACGCATCTTAATTAGTCTTGACAAAAACCTTAATTAGTGTGTTAACGGCAGAACAAGAATTTATTGTTTGATTGGTTTTTCAGGGGTTAAGGCGATCGCTTAAAATCTTGTCAATAAGCGGGGATTAATGCGATTATTTTGAGATTCATTGACATTGAGAGGTTCTTGTTGACAAGATGCGTTTGCCCTGGCCACGGTAGATATTCCTAATACAACGATTTTTCGTTATCCCACAGTATTGTAGGGGCACTGGGCTTTCGCCGTGCCCCTACAGGGAATTTTTGGTAAAATGATAGGTAAGACGGGGGAAAGTGAAAGTAGTTTTAAAAATATTACTGTATAAGGCATTGAGCCTTATAAATGTAATTGCAAGATAATTAGAATTATGGTGGTACGGTTGCTCGAATAGTTATTTTTTTGATGCAATGCTTAGTATGTATGACTTTTAAACAATGCGTGGCGGTTCGTGAAAGGTTTGTCACATTAAGAGTTCGCTTTTGTTGAGATGCATGACAATATATATTGATATTGTTGTAAGGGAAATAACTATGACGAACACCAAACCAACTCGTACAACGCGCAGGGGACGAATATTCCCTGAAATTCAATGGACGGAAGAAGAAAAAGCCAAGCGACGAGCCGAAGATGAAGAATTCCACCAACGTTGTAAGGCAATTTTTGACCGCGTGAAGCCTGAGTACATAGAAACGCACTACGGCTGGTATATGGTTGTTGAGCCAGACAGTGGAGACTATTTTATCGACCGCTCGGAAGACGTGGTTATGCAAAAAGCGCGTGCTATGCACCCAGGTACTACACCATTATTTCTCTTCAGAATTAATGAAACAGGGGTTTCTGGAAGTGTATGATTCAAGGCTTTTTTGGTGATGAGGGTGCATTAATGTTTGAAATTGAACTTATTGCAGAAGATGGGTTAGAACTACCTGTTGATGTCATGTTAGATACAGGGTTTTCCGGGTGGCTAGCTATTAACGAACAAGATTTACAGGGAGTAGAATGGACTTACTTACAGACACGAACGCAACAAACAGCACAAGGGGAAACAGATTTTAAAATTTATGCTGGTAAGGTACGAATCGATGCCAGCGAATTTGATATTCCAGTACACGTAGGACGAGGAGTATCTGAAGTTTTGCTTGGTCGTCAGTGGTTAGAAACTAGGCGTTTAGTAGTCGATATGGCTTCCTTCGTCTTGACGCTAGGTTCATAAAGTTAAACTCCTACTACGGTGTTTGCACAGGTTTTAAATTCCTGGCTTTATAAAACATTTCCAAACTTTGCGTATCACCGACAAAACGCCAGTGCCAAGGTTCGTAATTCACACCTTGCACATTATCTTTAGGAAACGATAACTCGAAGCTATATTTAGCAGCATTCTTTGATAACCAATCATATGCTTTGGTTTTCTCAAAGTTGGCATTTAAATTTGTCGCGGGTACTGCACCATCACCGATATCGGCAGCATACCCAGTGTGATGTTCGCTATAACCGGGAGGTGCTGATAGTGCGGCGCGTTGTGCCGGGGTTTGGTTGCGTTGGGCACTCACACCGAAAAATAATTGTTCTTGTTCTTTTACCGAACGGAAAGCTGAAATTGGTACTAAAATAACTCCAGCGCTGCGTGCAGCTTGCTGCATAGCTTGAAATTGCTGTGCTGCGGCTTTTCGCATCCGCAAGCGTCCATCAGCGGAAATGGGTGCAAGGTCTGCTGCTGGTGCTTCGCTATGCGGCAGGTGTCCCAGTAGCGAACCGTTGGCTTTGGCTTGGGCATCGTCAGGATTTGTTGATGTAGCAGTTGCAGCGTCAGATGTCGTTGGCAACGGTTGGTTTGCAACTTTTTTCGGTGCGGTAAGGAAAAATATCAGCCCGCTAATTGCAGCTAGTAAGAGAAATCCCAAAGCACCGAGCAGAATTACTATTGGCAGGTTTAAACGTGTCTTCGGCGCTACATCAGGAGTATCGCGTAACGCTGCCGGAATGTCTTCACCATCATCGGGTGATGGCTTCTGCGGTTTTCCAGAAAAACCAGCATTACTCAAGGGTTAACTCCTGCTTTTTTTCAATAACCATAACCGATTGTAGACTGGAGGGAAGTAATCGCAATAGGTAACATTTTACATTTGCTAATTAAGGGAGTAGGGAGTAGGGAGTAGCCGAGGAGCGACCATGTAGAGACGCGTTCGCGCAAGCGTTCCCGCAGGGTAATTTCGCGTCTCTTATTGAGGAGCGGAGTTAGGGAAATAATTGCTTAAGTAAGTAGTCGCTAAAAAAACGAAGTATATTAACGAAACGTAAACTCACCCAAAACTCTCTTTCCTACTCCCTACTCCCTACTCCCTATTCCCTACTCCCTAACCTTTACCTTTAATACTTTATTTTTCCTTGTAATGGCAAGTCTTGTTGAACTATATGTCAAGTTGGTGGGTTTGGCGCTAATCGGCTTTATTTTGGGACGGAAACTACCTGCTACTGTTCCCATGCGTCTGGGGCAATCGCTGTATTGGGTGGGTGTACCAACGAGTATTATCGCCTTTCTGCGAAAAACCGATTTGTCAGGACAGATTTGGATTGCACCTGCGATCGCATTTTCTGCCATGTTCCTTGGTGCAGGTCTCGCGCTTTTCGCAATCCAATTTCGAGCCTCTTCAACGCATAAAGCTACCCGTAAGTCAACCCAAGGTAGTTTAATTCTTGCGGCAATGGTCGGCAATACTGGTTATATCGGCTACCCAGTTGTGTTATCGCTGGTTGGGGATAAATATTTTGCTTGGGCGTTATTTTACGACTTGTTAGGTACTACTTTGGGCGCGTATGGGTTAGGTGTCGCGCTAGCATCGCGGTTTGGCGATGGTATTCAAAGTCACAGCCGAACTATCAAAGCAATTCTCATAAATCCGGCTTTGTGGAGTTTTGGGATTGGGTTAGTGATGCGTCAGGTTGCATTGCCTGCGGTTGTTGTAACTTGGTTGGATATTGTGGCATGGAGTGCGATCGCATCTTCCCTAATCCTAATTGGAATGCGACTGAGCAAGTTAACGAGTTGGGGCAGTCTCAAGTTAGCAAGCATCAGCCTCACAATCAAAATGATAATAATTCCTTTGATTTTGGGACTGAGTTTAGCTTTCTTCGGTTTGAGTGGAAAAATTGCCCAAGTTATCGTTTTGCAAATGGCAATGCCTCCAGCTTTTGCAACTTTGGTACTGGCAGAAA
Source organism: uncultured Calothrix sp. (assembly GCA_964242965.1). Taxonomy (GTDB): domain Bacteria; phylum Cyanobacteriota; class Cyanobacteriia; order Cyanobacteriales; family Nostocaceae; genus JANNFJ01. Next base: position 23,732 of record CAXTCQ010000081.1, read on the forward strand.
CTTTTAATCTCGACAAAGACCTTGCTGTGACTACCTTAGCAGTCGGTTCAATGCTATTACTGATAACACTACCTTTTTGGTTGTGGTTTTTTTGATAGCTAAATTCAAAATAAGGTGTTATGCTTAGTAGCTTGTGAAAGAAATATTTTAAAAGCGTCGTACTGCGTGCCAAGTAAATTATCGTTTGCTTGACTATTGGTTACAGGCTCTTTTTTAGTCTCAATCGATGGCGGTTGTTATGACTTTCACAAAAAAACAAACTTGTCGTTATTTTATGTTTTTTGTAGGAACATCAAAATGGAAGATTTGCGCGATCAAATGGGCGGCAGTGCCGTGGAATACCTGACAATTGGTGCAGCTGTTTTTGATTCAGTTGTAGAAGTAGATACCAGCAACGATTTCTCGAATTCTGGATTAGCAACAAAAGTAAAACCGCTACAGCAAGACAGTCAAGATATTTCGCTACAGCCCGACTTCACAAGCTATATTCCCCAAGACCCTCAGGTTCCGGTCGGAGTTCACTGCATGTTAGAACTATACGGTTGTCCAGCAGAACTCCTCAACGATATCGAGTTTATCAAACAGACTTTAGCGGACGCAGCTGAGATTGCCCGTTCGACTTTATTAGAGAGAATTTCCCACCAGTTTCATCCACAAGGAGTCACTGCACTAGCACTTTTAGCCGAGTCGCATATTTCGATTCATACTTGGCCCGAGAATGGATATATCGCTGCGGATGTATTTACATGCGGCGAACATACAAAGCCAGTTGATGCCTGCCAGTTTATTGCTCGTGCATTTAAATCGAGTAAACACTTACTGATGAAACTGCCTCGTGGCAAGTTTTCGCCTACCGTGCAACCGCATATCGAAATTGTTGTTTAACGGTCTCGCGTTTAATTGAATAACATTTAGCGGTCAACAGTCAAGAGTATTTATACTCTTGACTGTTAGTTGTGAGCATTTTTGCAATCCAATCGCACTCATTTTGATTTTAGAGTATTCCAATTAAAAAAATATCCCAAAAAAACTTGTAGGGTAGGCATCTCGCCTGATTCTGTATATTAGACATCTCCAGAAATTAATTATGCGTTGCCCGAAATCCTTATAGAGACGCGAGATATCGCGTCTTTACATTGTTTATTGGAGATGTCTATTGGTTCGCTAATATCATGTAATTTGGTATCAACGGAAATCTCACGCGCAAATTGCAGTTTATCTATATTTGTTTGATGTAAACCACATTCCTTACCGTCGGTGTGTCGAGTCAGTAAGTCCGCTAATTCTTGACATTGATTAGCGATCGCGCGGTTCGTGCAGTCGCGCATATCGCAACATTTCTAATCTCTGAACTAATGGACATTGATTGAAAATACATACATATAGCCTATTAATTGCTCTTTGAGCCTGCCATCGAGTTGAATTAGTTCTCCTCAGAAATTATAGACCGTCTTTTCCATTCAAAAATCTGCGATTTGGAGGATTAGGCAATAAAATGCGAGGTCTGTGTATTTAAAACGCTTGCTTTGACTCATACGATGAACATATCTGAACAAATCAGTTAAAGAGTATAAGATAATGGCGAAAATTGCATTGATAACAGGATCGAGCCGAGGACTGGGTAAAAATACAGCTTTGCCTCTTGCGAAAAAAGGGGTTGATGTCATCGTGACGTATCATAGCAACCTTGAAGAAGCCAACAAGGTTGTCTCTGCCATTGAAGAAATGGGAGTCTATCTAACAAGCGATTGGTCGCAATCTCTCCACCTTTGCTGTAAAAAATAAAGCCATTAGCGATTAAAACATTGAAATCTATGAAAGTTATAGTAACAGGTTCGTTAGGAAACATCAGCAAGCCACTGGCAAAGGAGTTAGTGCAAAAAGGACATGCGGTTACGGTTATCAGCAGCCAGCCAGAAAAGAAAAAAGACATTCAAGACTTGGGTGCTACTGCCGCCATTGGCTCACTAGAAGATGTTAATTTTCTTGCAGCTACCTTTACCGATGCAGATGGCGTGTATTGTATGATACCGCCAAACAATTACTTCGATCGGAACCTCGATCTACTGGCGTATTATCAAAGAATCGCCAACAACTATGCACAAGCTGTTCAACAGTCGGGCGTAAAGCGTGTGGTTTACCTCAGTAGCATTGGTGCTCATTTAGAGAAAGGCTCAGGTATCATCATCGGTCATCATAAAGGAGAAGGTATCATGAGTAAGCTGTCAGACGTTGCCATCACGTTCATGCGCCCCGTTGCTTTCTACTACAATTTATATGGCTATGTAAAAATGATAAAAAACCAGGGCGTTATTGCGGCAAACTACGGTGCAGATGACAAAGATGTATGGGTTTCCCCCATAGATATTGCTGCTGCCATTGCTGAAGAACTTGAAACACCGCTTGTTGGTAGCAAAGTGCGGTATGTAGCAAGTGACGAACTTACGGGCAACGAAACTGCAGCTATTTTAGGTGCAGCTATTGGAAAGCCTGATTTAAAATGGATAATTATTGCCAGCGAACAAATGCAAAGTGGTCTGGAAGCAGCAGGGATGAACCCAAACATTGTTGCAGGTTTGGTTGAAATGTATGCCGGGGTTCATAGCGGCATATTTTTAGAGGATTATTACCGCAATAGACCGACGGTTATGGGGAAAGTAAAGATGACAGATTTTGCTTCAGAATTTGCTGCTGCTTTTTAAAACCAATACATTGCAAAAGAATTGGGACAAAGACAAATCACTGTGAATGCAATCGCTCCCGGAGCAATTGAAACGGATTTTGGTGGTGCAGTGCGTGACAATCCAGATATTAACAGCTTTTTTGCCTCCCAAACTGCCCTGGGTCGCGTCAGTGTTCCTAATGATATTCAATACTGCTCGAATAAGCCAGAAAATAAAATGAGCGTAGGTTAGGTGTAGCGGCAGCGGAACCCAAGAAAATAACATTGCAGTTGGGTTACACTCCGTTACATCCAACCGACTTCCTACTCCTTACCTTTGCATACTACGCGGGTCGAGTGCATCGCGCAAACCATCACCCAATAAGTTAAAAGCTAGCACCGTTAAAATAATCAATAATGCGGGTGGTGCAATTAACCAAGGTTGCAGTACTAAAATTGAGGCATTGGTAGCGAGAGACAGCATATTACCCCAAGAAGGGTCGGGTTGCTGAATACCAAGACCAATCAAACTCAAAACCGATTCGGCTTCGATGAAACCGGGAATTGATAAAGTCGCAGAAATAATAATGTAAGTTGCGGTTTGAGGGAGAACGTGACGAATGATGATATATAAAGGTTTACCACCCATTGCCCGTGCAGCTTGAACAAATTCGCGCTCTTTTATCGATAATACCTGCCCGCGAATGACTCGTGCTAGACCAGCCCAACGTATAAACGACGTAATCACGATAATTAATAAAAATCGCTCGGTACTGCTCAATCCTGCGGGTAAAACTGCGGCTAATGCTAACAGTAAATATATACTGGGAATCGTCATCAGCACTTCCACAAGTCGCATGATTCCACTATCTATCCAACCTGCAAAATAGCCAGAAATTCCCCCAACAAGCATACCCAAAGGGAAAGAAATAGCCACACCGATAATACCAATAAACAAGCTGATGCGACCGCCATATAAAAGACGACTTAACTGGTCGCGTCCTTGGTCATCAGTGCCGAGAATATTAAATTTACCTTCGCCACTAGTACCGAATAAGTGTAGATTTAGGGAAATACCGGGGAGTATATCGACTTCTTCCCACTTGGGGGGTAAAGGTAAACTCAGTTTGAATAGACGATACTCCGGACCTTGGGCAAAAAGCCTGATAGGTGAAGGCTTTTTGAAGTCTACCAACATTTGGCGATCGCCTGTATTTAAATCGGTTTTTCCCTGAGTAGTTGGGTAGACGTGCGGACCGATAAATTTGCCAGATTGTTGATCCGCCCAGTAAATTTTAGTCGGTGGAAGTAGCGAACCATTCGGTTGTGAGTCGTAAGCACTGTACGGTGCGACAAAATCGGCTGCGATTACTGATATATAAAAAATTAATAACAATATTGCCCCAAATTTTGCCAAAGGATTTTTCTTTACTCGTTGCCACCAATTCATAGTTAGTTAGTAATAAGCGATTAAGTTAATAAATAATAATCAACGGTTGACGGTAAATTGTCAATCGTCAATAATCTTTACTTTTAGCGCAAAGAATTGCAATTCAAAAATATCTAATTTCTTCGGGTGCGTTACGACAAAATGTTTCAGATCGCAAATGAGGGACGCAGAACGCTACACCCAGTTACTATCGCAAATAGACATATTGACCTAAATCCTTGTCCCTGAAAATCTACATTTGAGCTTCCCCCGTTGATAAAACATCTACATTGCGAAGACGTAAAGCGGCTAAAAAATCACTATCCATTGTATCTTCATCTAAATAAAGACGAATTTGAGTCATTTTTAGAGTTTAGCTTGCTGGTAATGTTGTTTGGCTAGTTCTTCATAAGCCGCTTGTTCTGCTGCTATATCGTTATCTATTTCCTCTCGGTTAGCATGATAATAGGTTAATGCTGCATAAATTTGTGTAATTGTTAAGTGATTTAATCGTCTGGCTATTTCTTCGGCGTTGTTACCTTGATTATATAAGCCAGCAATTCTCCGAACGGATGTTTGAGTTCCAGTAATAACTGGACGACCTTCCTTGAGGTTAGGGTCAGTGGTAATAAGTGTACTAATGTCGGTAAAGGTTGCCAAAATGTTCTCCTTAAGAATTTTTGTTCCTTTCCTTATTTTAAGGTAAGAGTATTCCAAAAAATAAATGCTCCAATCCCTCATAACCATCGACTACGATAAATATTGAGATGCTAAGAAAGCGGGAACGCGTTCGCGTAGCGAGTCCTCTTAGGACTCAGCGCGAACCGGAGTGACTCATGACAGTTTGGGCACTTTTTTACTTGGAATACTCTAAGAGTTATCCGCATAGCACAAAATCATAGATTTAGACAAATTGTTTCAGATGCAACTGTAATCTCTGATGATTGGTTCGGTGCGTTACTTCGTTAACGCACCACGATACGCTTCGACTACGACCAAGACGGTGCGACACTAAGCATGAAGTTAAGCAGCACGATACGCTTCGACTACGACCAAGACGGTGCGTTACCAAGAGCGCTAACGCACCCTACGCATGAAGTCGCTCAACCAAATATAGTCTGTCTTCAACTTGCCGTTCGTGTTCGACTACAAACACGTTTGAATAGAGATTTGACATAATCTGCTTGCCTTGTTGCGTCAGCGATAAATAACGCAACCCGTCCTGAATATAAGGAAAAACGCCATTCCAATAAAACTTGGCATAGTTTTTCCGCAAATCCGCAGGTGTTTGATATCCTAAAATTTTGTTCATTCCGGTTTCTTCAAATTCGTAGAATAAAGACGTAATTTTTTTTAAATATCGAGGGTCGCTTAATTGTCCAATTAGGTCAGCTGCACGTACCAATCCAGCAAAACTATCTGTTCCTTGATGGTCTTCCGCAGCTGGTACGGGGAACCTTGTTAACTCAATATTGGTCTTAATTACTTCAGCGTCGATTAATTTGTGACCTCCAAATCGTTCATCAATGAATAATTTGGCACGGTCTACATGATACGGTGTCAAACTGGCATCTGAAGCCCCAGGTGCTAGAGAAACCATCTTTGATTCCTTGCCTGTTGAATACAACCCTTCAATTTCTAGGTCTTGACGACATACACCTTTGACATAACCGATATCGTGACATAACAAAGAAATGATACAGTGCAGCCAGTCTTCGCTCGATACACCACCTTCGCGGATGTGTTTACCGCGCAAAATTTCTTGACCCACCAATGTCACTAATATCGAGTGTTCGACATTGTGATATAGAGCATCGCTATTGGCAATATTCTCCATAGCCATATTGCCAGCCCATGCAATAATATCTTGATAATCGTTTTTTAGACACCCGTAAGTACGTCGATATCCTTCCCGAATTTGACTTACAAACGCATCGATTAAAATTTCTGTTGTATTGAACATACTGGTTACTTAGTAGATCGCAAATATTTATCAGCTCTTTCAAAATTGCTTCATTAAGCTGCAACAACTATGAAATTGAGGAACTCGATTTTCCATACCATATTCTGTACATCGCACAGACTGTGAAAATATTATTGCCCCTATCACAGGATATGCTATGCCTTCTGGTAGATGCAAAGGGGAAGGGGGAGTAGGGAGTAGGGAGTAGGGAGTAGGGGAG
>CAXTCQ010000082.1:0-22590 GCA_964242965.1 uncultured Calothrix sp.
CTTGTCCCCCTTATCCCCCTTCCCCCTCTTAACTTTCGGGACCGAAGCGTTTGATTAAATCTTCGGGTCGAAGGTTAGAAAGAAACGCACGGAATGCTTCTTGTTCGGCTTCGTCAGCATCTTTGTCTACGGGTATCGATGCATCAGCTATTACCTCTTCCATCACCCATATAGGCGCATTTGTACGGAGAGCAACTGCGATCGCATCGCTCGGACGCGCATCAATTTCTTTGCGGTTTTCTCCCTGTCGCACAATTAAAGCCGCATAAAAGGTATCTTTTTGCAGCGAGTGAATGATAACCTTTTCTAAGGACATATTCCACGCTTCTAGCATGTTCGCTATCAAGTCGTGGGTCAAAGGTCTGGGAGGCTTTTGGTTTTCTAATGCCCTCATAATTGCCCCTGCTTGTTCTTGACCGATATAAATTGGCAATGCACGACGGTCGGTACTATCTTTTAGGAGAACAATCGGGCTGCGGGTTATGGCATCTAATGCTATACCAGCGACTCTCATTTCAATCATTGGTTAAGCCTCTACAATCCTTTCAGCGCTAGGGTAGTATGTAATAAATCATACCGATTTTGCAGTACGATTGAGGTGAACATAAACGTAGGTCTTGACTCGCTATAATTGCTTCTATTAAACTCCCAATTTTGTTAGCGAGTTCCAGCATAAGTTTAATCAGTTAGTTTTAACAATAATCTACTAACCCAAGTATGCCTTGAATTTGCTATTTATGTATTGATAACCCTATACAAAAAGTGGTTAGAAATTATACTTAAATTTCTGGCACGATTGTGAGAATTACGAGTTAATTGCAGTCAAAATTGGCAATAAATAGAGCGAGATTAAAGAAAAACCGTGTTTACAGGATTAATTCAAACATTAGGAACAATAAAGCCCTTAGAAGGGGATTTTTGGCAAATCAACTGTATCAGCCAGTCGGCAGATGCGATTTTGCCTGATTTGACATATGGCGATAGTGTAGCAGTTGATGGCGTGTGTCTGACGGTCGAAAAAATACTAAACGACGGTTTTGTGGCAACTGCTTCACCGGAAACGTTACGAAGGACAACTTTAGGGCAGGAATTAACGCTTTTGCGGTATGTGAACTTGGAAGCATCGCTACGAGTTGGAAGTAAAGTGGGTGGGCATTTTGTCATGGGACATGTTGACGGAGTTGGGCAGTTAGTGGTGACGGAACAAACTGGGACTTCGTGGGAGATGACCTTTACAGCACCGAGTGCTATAGCACGGTACATTGTCCCGAAAGGTAGTATTGCCGTCAATGGTATTAGTCTAACTGTCGCTAATTACGATTCTGACACGATGCAGTTTACTGTTGCAGTTATTCCCCTCACCTACGCTGACACTAATCTCAGTCAGTTGACTCCTGGTAGCTGGGTAAATCTCGAAGGTGACATCCTTGGTAAATATGTCGAAAAATTCTTAACTAATGGCAATCAACAGCAAAAAGCGGATGATGACAGAATCACACCCGCTTTTTTGGCAGAACATGGATATTTATAGAAGTTAGTAGTTAGGAGTTCTTGTGTTAGAAGTTAGGAGTTCTTGTGTTATAAATAACTCCCTCTCTTAACTTCTAGTTCATAATTCTTAACTCTTAACTCTTAACTCCTAACTCTTAACTCTTAACTTCTAATTATTCGGTTGTGGTACTTGTGCAGTTTGCAAGCTTTGCATTAATTGAGTCATTGCGTACTGCAAATTCATACTGGGGTCAGCGGCAACCCAACCTTCTTGTGTTAGCTGGCGCACTTCAAAATGTAAATGGGGGCCAGTGGAATTACCAGTACTACCTACTAACCCTATTAAAGTACCTTGCTGTACCCATTGACCGGGTTGGACGTAGAGTTGGGACATGTGCCCGTACAGGGTTTGTAGAGCGTTGTTGTGGTTGAGAATTACTGTTAAACCGTAGCCGCCAACGTTGTCAGCGACCTCGACTTGACCTGTGAAAGCGGCAATAACGGGTGTGCCAAGTGCTGCACCAATGTCAGTACCGGAATGGAACCTGCGATCGCCTGTGATTGGATGCGTGCGCCAGCCAAATATCGAAGTGATTGGGGCTGGTATCGAAAGCGGGAAAATTAACCCTGTTGGATTGTACGCAATTGCACCCGTATAGGTAACACGCGGTAAAGTTGATTCTAAGGGAATGTTATAGGCAACAGTACTCGGTCGCGGTACGGCATTGTCCGAAGTCATTGGCATCGGCAAAGTACCCCCACTGGGAGCAACAGGTGCAGCGCTAATGCTTGTTCTGGTTTGCGGGATAAAATTACTGGGGGCAGGAATAAACCGATTTGGATTGTAATTACTCTTCGACGACGCGACAATTTGACGTGCAGTCGATGATTGGATGCGTTCGGCACGACGAGTCACTCTAACATCATCAAGATTGCTTACTGCTGCAATCCGAGAAGCTCGCCAACCGCCCTTGTCGTTATTATTTACGGTTCGCCGTACTGGAGTTATATCGGGCGTTGTATTGGCAACTTCGATACTGCGACTTCTTCTAATCCAGCTTGGTGCGGTAGCGCGGGTTCGTTCGGTTTTAGTTGTTGCCTGAGCTGTAACTGGCGCTTTAATGCAGCTAGTTAAAATTTGTCCTAAAGGTGTGCGACAACTACCCGAACGTTCGGTTAAGACGACGCTGTTGGGAGCTTGATATTTACCTGCGGTGCGAGAATTGTAATCGGTAGGGTCAATATAAGCGTTGTTGTAATCTTTCGGTTGTTCGGTTGTATCGCTACTTTGGGTAACTTCCTTAGGAGTATCGCGCAAACTATCGCGTAAATTCCGAGGTGCTGTGATTTCGACTTGGGATTTATCTTCACGACTCGTTACCCGTGGTTGCGACGAAACCTCGACTTGGGTTTTCTCGACTCGCACTTCGGGTATAGTAACAGGACGCGATACGACTGCGGAGCCACTTTGCGATCGCGCAACTCGCGCTCTTAATCTTCTTACACTTGTATTTGGTGTAGCATCTTCGCTGCTGCGTAACTGTCTTTGTGGCACTGGTTCCGATGCAAGATTTTCGGTGCGGCGTTTTCTTACAGGTTCAGAGGACTGCGACGCAACGTTACGATTCAAGCGTTGTTTGAGTCGGGCGCGGCGCGTTGAAAACTCTACTGGCGAAGCTTCTTGCGAGGAAACACGGGGGGCAATAACGGTTGTTTTTCTAACTGCATTCCCCGATGTTTGCGTATTTTCCGCAGTGGGAACAATATTATCAATGGCGGATTCAGTTTGTGCAAGCACGAAGCCACTGCTAAGGATACTTAAACTACTTAGCCATACTAGACTTTGTGCTGGCAGCGATTGATGCCACGATTTGTGCAAATTTTGGGCAGGTTTTTTGCGCTGCGTCATTTTGATGATGTTATGAGTATATTAGCTTAGATAAATCGTGCAATTAGGTCAACATGCCCAAGTTGGACATTTTAAGCATTTTTGTAAATTTAATCGGTAGAAGTACGATAGCCCAAGCTGATTGTACCCGGTTGTAAGTAAATTTCTGGTGTTCCCACTGATTTTGATTCTGAATTTTCCATGCGAACATGGAGACACCCAGAAGAGTTAACACCAATTACAGTACCAGAAAGATTATTTACCTGCACCTCATCTCCCATATTTGTCAATAATTTAGTGTACTTAGATAAGAGTACATCTACTCCATCTTGGTTGAGACATTCCATACCGGATTCTATACCAAGTAAAACTTGAGTGGCGAGAATTTCTAAACTAGGAATTGGTCTGGAATGTTGATGTGCTTGCCACGATTCTAAATTAATGCCTGTTTCGGGAACTAGATTTTGCCAATTGATGCCAACACCGACAACAGCTTGGGTAATTTTTCCTCGATTGATTTTGGTTTCGGTTAAGATGCCACCCAGCTTGCGTTTATTTAACACTAAGTCATTGGGCCATTTTATCTCAACCGTGATGCCGCATTTTTGTAATTGCCTTGCGATACCCCAAGCGGTTGCGAGGGTAAGCTGGTAACTATTTGTTGCTTCTAAATCCGGTGCGATCGCAGCTGAAAGATACAATCCACCTGTCTGAGAAAGCCATTGACGACCCCACTGACCGCGTCCTGATGTTTGTGTTGTAGCAATTACTACCGTACCTACTGCTGCGCCTTGTTGTAGTAATTCCCACAATGTTTGGTTAGTAGAAGTAACGCTGTCGTAGAGATGCAGCGAAAACGGTAAATAATCACTTTGAGCAGTATTTAAAGCTGCTTCGATTTTGTCTCGGTCGATTCCCACAGTAGTTAACACAAAATATAATCCTTCACAAGTTTAGTTGCTTGTAAGGATTGGGAATGCCTTAACATAACTTTTTGCGAGAAACAAGATCCCCGACAACGGAGTGCGGATACTCGACAGAATTTTTCGAATTTGTAGGTTGGGTGGAGCGACAGCGTTACCCAACATTAATAAGACTTAGGACACACAGTTAAGAGGGTATGTTTTGGTTTTTTACGTAAGTCCTAACTAACCTTGGAATCGTTGGGTTACGCTCCGCTTCACCCAACCTACAAATACTACGGCGAGGGCTAAGACCGCTCGTTTAGCCACAATTTGGTGTAGAGACGCTTTATGCGCGCGTCTCTACATCTCCTGGAATAGCGAAAAATCATTATCTCAGGGGTATCACCCCTGAATCGACAACGGCACTAAGAAGTCAGGGTTCTGAATCCTAAAGGCGATAACCATCAGAAAAACTAATGTCAGGCTGTTTAATGACATATTGAGTATTGCTTTTAGACCAAACAATTTTAGGTTTTTCGCAAACAAGAACGATTTTATCAAAAGGAATAAAGCACCATATTTCTCGACAGTATGAGATAAATAAATTCAATTCTTGCTTATCAAAATCAACTCCTAAAAGAGAAGCAAATTCAAAGAGTGCGGCTGAAGCTATAAATTCTTTGTTGCTCAAAATATACTTATATTGTAAATAGGAAGCAATATACTTATTATCTAAAGCGTTTTTTAAGTCAGATTTAAGAGCTGAATTAAGTAAATTTAGGTCTATTTCTGAGCTTAAATTGGTTTTGATTTCCGTCATAACACTAATAAAAGCAAGCTTTCTATCAAGTTCTTAAGTTGGGTTACGCTCCGCTGCACCCAACCTACAACTAGGAAGCATTCCTATTTTGGCAGATTTGTAATTTTGTAATTGGCTAATTTATAAGATTTAACCTATTGTAAATCTATCAAAAGTTGATTTACAAAGGTTTCACCATCAATTCCTTCACCACGTTCAAGTGATGCTATCCTTCTTTAACCTTAGTGCGGATTTCCTCAACCTTTAACTGACAAACAATTTAGGTATGTACTGTAAAACTTTTAATTGTCGAGTTAAACTTAATTGACCAAAATTAATTTTAATTAAATTTTACATGTGGAGTTAGTTGACGATGCATACTTGGCAATGGGACACTTGGCAAGGACTGCCATACCTGACTTGCAGTCTTTTGAAAGGATTTCCACACGGCTTTTTTACGAATGGGTTTGTCGGACGTTCGCCGCAGGATGAATTAACTCCCATACTCCATAGTAAAGCTTTGGGATATCGTCTCAAGCAGGTACATGGAAATGTAGTTTTAACTCCCCTAGAAATCGCTACCAAGCTAGAAACAGGTGGTAATGATGTTGAGGGACGGGGAGATTCGTTACTCGTGCATGGTGATGGTATTGCTAGCGACAAACCGCAACAAGCTGTATGGGTAGCAAGTGCCGATTGTACGCCTGCTTTAATTGCTAATATTAATACAGGAATGGTGGCTGCGGTACATGCAGGATGGCGAGGAACGGCGCAGAAAATTGTGCCGATGGCAATTTCGCGTTTGGTTTCGCAGGGCAGCAAATTAGGCGATTTACGGATTGCTTTGGGTCCGGCGATCGCAGGTGAAGTATACCAAGTTTCGACGCAAACTGCTGCGGAGGTTGGCGCAAGTATTGTATCGGAGAGTGACACAGACAAAATTATTGATTATTTATTAGCACAACCTAATTCCCCGATACTTCCCGACCCAAGCCCCGGTAAAGTGCGTTTAGATGTGCGACGAGTCAATCAAATCCAAATGGAAAACTTAGGAATTAGTCCAGAACAAATTGCGATTGCACCTTATTGTACTTTTCAAAGTCCTGAATATTTCTTTTCCTACCGTAGGGAAAAGGAGAAGAAAGTTCAATGGTCGGGAATTGTGAGTAGAGAGTTAGGAGTTAGGAGTTAGGAGTTAGGAGTTAGGAGATGTTTATCAAATTATGGGGGTTAAAACCCCGACCGTTCTCTGTATAAGCTTGTGCGCTTGGGGCACAAGCTTTGTGGTCCAAGCGGACACGCATAAAGTGCTTTGTCAGAATCCCCATGTATAAACACACGAATTCCTTCTTCCTTCTTCCTTCTTCAATTTATTTTCTCCTCCTCTTTACCCTCCCTTTCCCCAAAAGATTGATAATTATGAATTGGTATCGTTAATGACGATGCTATTATCTATCTTTAGGATGATGCAGCAATGAGTGAACCGCTACGCAACGATAGAACTAAGCTGGGATGGTCGTTGGAAAAACGCGATCGCAATTTTATCAAACTAATAATGCCGATTCTGGAATGGCTATATTATTACTATTTTCGGGTAGAAACTAGCGGTTGGGAAAATGTTCCGACCGATGAAAAAGTGCTATTTGTCGGTTCGCATAACGGCGGATGGGCTGCACCTGATATGTTAATGATGATTTATGATGGGTTTCGTCGCTTTGGGATGGAATATCCTATATATGGGTTAATGCACCCGAAAGCGTGGCAAGTTAGTCCAGAATTTGCTTCTTTGGTCGCAAAGGTGGGGGCAGTTGTGGCACATCCAAAAATGGCGAAAGCCGCTTTTGATAAAGGTGCTAGCGTGCTAGTTTATCCAGGTGGGATACAAGATATATTTCGCTTGCATTCACTACGGCATCAAATCCATTTTGCCGATAGAAAGGGATTTATTAAATTGGCATTACGCGAAAATGTGCCCATTATCCCCCTAATATCTACAGGCGCTCACGACACGCTATTTATTTTCGCTGATATATACAAAATTATGCAGCAATTCCACGCATGGGGTATGCCTTGGCTGCTAGGTATCGACCCCGAAGTATTTCCAGTTTATCTAGGTTTACCGTGGGGATTGGCAATTGGACCTTTGCCGAACATTCCATTTCCCGTGAAAATTCACACAAGAGTTTGTCCGACTATTGTGTTTGAACGCTATGGAAATGAAGCCGCACGCGATCGCGCTTACGTGGATTCTTGCTACGAGATGGTTGTTAGTAAAATGCAGCAGGAATTAGATGTATTAGTTAAGGAAACCTAAAGTTAGTCCAAATATTAAATAACTATATTAAATAAATAACTTCTTTGCTTTTTGGGAATTTTCGCTAATGTCGGAACCGCAACAACCAGAACAAACCAGGCTTGGATGGTCGTTAGACGAACGCGACCCGAAATTGATTGAATTTGTCATGCCGCTGTGGGAGTGGTTTTATCGCTACTATTTTCGAGTGCAAACTAGTGGTTGGGAACACATTCAAACTCAGCGACAATACTTAATTGTGGGTTCGCACAACGGTGGATTTGCTGCCCCCGACATGGTGATGATGATGTATGACTGGTTCCATCACTTTGGAGTCGAAAAACCTATATATGGGTTGATACATCCCAAAACCTTGCAAATTAGTGCAGAAATTGGGCAAATCGCGGCAAAATTTGGGGCAATTATTAGTCATCCTAAAATGGCGAAAGCCGCGCTGCGTCAAGGTGCTAGCGTGCTAGTTTATCCAGGTGGGGGAGAAGATTTGTACCGTTTGCATTCGCTACGTCATCAAATTTACTTTGCCGGACGGCAGAGTTTTATTAAGTTGGCATTGCGAGCAAATGTACCAATTCTCCCCATAATTTCCGCAGGCGCACACGACACCTTATTTATTTTTGCTGATTTTTACCCAGTTTTACGACAACTCCACGAGTGGGGAATGCCTTGGTTACTGGGGATTGACCCCGAAGTATTCCCGATATACTTGGGTTTACCGTGGGGATTGGGAATTGGACCTTTACCGAATATTCCATTGCCTGTACAAATGCATACCAGGGTTTGCGAGCCGATTGTGTTTGAACGCTATGGAGATGAAGCCGCACGCGATCGCGCTTACGTTAATTCCTGCTATGAAATGGTTGTAAGCAAGATGCAGTGGGATTTAGACGCTTTAGTAGTGGAAAGCGAAAAATATGGCAAATTTTAAATAGCCAAGCAACGGTATTATTACGGTTATGGGCAAGTATATTTCTTGTTCAAAACTTTAAATTACGTAGGTAATTTATGAAGATTTCATTAAGTACAAGTTTATTAGGTATGACTGTCTCCCTTCTAGGGATGACAGGAATTGATATTTTGTCAATTAAAGCAGCGAATGCTGCGATTTTTGTTGAACCGATTGTGACGACAGCGAATCAAGATATCTTACAAACCAGAAATCCCCGCAGACTGACGGATATTGACCCAGGAGAAGTTATTCGATATGGTGTCCCAGATTTTGCCAATAACTTGTTAAATGCAACTGGGCAAAATATCGGAAAGTTTGTTTTCGATTTAGAAACGCTGTCGTACAGCAATGCCAATTCGACACCAGCGTTTGATAATGAACCTGTGGAATGGGGAGATGCAAACGGAGATGGCAAGATTGGTTACACAACTAACCCCGGTCTACAAGATATTTTCAAAGACGTTTCTGTAACGGGTAAAACTATCACTTTTAGCGGCGGTGAAATTCCTGACGGAACGGTGTTTTACAATCTATTTACGTCTACACCTGACCTCAGACCCGGTCGTGGAATTATTCCACCTGCACTACCCGCACCAGCTGACCAAGATGGTCCGATTCGTGTTTCTAGCTATTACATTGCAATTCCCGAATCGACTTCCGCGTTAGCTTTAATCGCTGTTGGGATTGTTGGTGGAATTTTCAATTTTAGGCGTAAATATAGCCTGAGATAGGGATTTAGGGGCACAGCACTGCTGTGCCCCTACGACTTTACTACGATTATCCAGTTGTAGGATGAGTGAAAGCCTCGGTAGGCTATCAAACTCGTTTTGGATTGGGTTAGTAGTTGAGTATTTAACTCGCATGGTCTACATCAGGCTGTTTGAGTGCTTCCATGAGGACTGCACCAACCCCAAAGCTGCCGTATGGAGTTGGCAGGTCATAGGTTTTGAAGGGTTCTAACGGCGAAATATCGCCAACCATATCTAAGTCTTCCGCCAAAATCCGAATCAATTTCAGCTTTTCTGTTGCGGAAAGCCGACGTGCAGCAGGAAGAACCTCAGCCAACGATACCGTCCGGTATGACGACATAAAAAATCACATAACGCCCAACCGGAAAACTTCTCATATTTTCTGCTAGCTCACTACGCACGCGCCCAATATTTGGCTTTTCTGCCAGTAGCCGAAGTTTTAGGTCTACCGTGTCAATAAAAGCATCGGCTTGTGCTTCACTATCATCGGCGATGTAATCCCAGATTTCAGCAAGATCGGCTTTGGCGCGAGGGAGTTTGATAATTAAAGACATTCAGCCACCTACAGTGTACTGCTGGTACGGCGAGATCGCCGTTTGCGGCCTTCTTGTTTAATCTCTTCTGCATTCCAAGGAGTCGGATCGCCACTATTGAGACCATCACGGATATCTTGTCGGAGATGCTCTAGCTTGATTGCCTGTAAACGGTCTTGGGCTTCCATGAGTCGTAAGGCTTCGCGCACGACCTCACTCGCGCTGTTGTAAAGCCCACCATTAACTTTCTGGCGCACCATTTCTTCAAGCTGAGGGGTCAGATTGATATTGAGCGTCATAGGATACTCCGTTGTGAAATACGTCTATTTATAGCAAAAATGGCAATGATTGTCAATGATTGACATTTTTTGGTGAACAATCCAACTAACAGTAATGAAAGGCAAACTCAGGTTGTAGGGTGCGTTAGGCGCTTCGCCGTAACGCACCGTAATATATACGAAATAGATAAAACTTGGTGCGTTACGCTGTCACTAACGCACCCTACGGCTACGGCTATCGTCAATATTAACCGACATCACGTTTGCACCAGTTATATTGACAAGCAGAAAAAGAACTAAGTATTTCTCAACTTTTTGACTGCGCTTCTGTCCGCTCTTAGACTATAAGTCCCTGTCTAATAGCCAAAGTCCTCTGTAAGAGGACTATTCGAGCATCATGATTCTCGGTAAAATTAGTTACTTAAATCGTGTATCGAAGGTTTTATACGTACAGGTAGAAGATATAAGTTAAAGCATTGAAGGCTTGGACCATACTATTGAATAGCGCCAAAATAAATGCTTTCTAACCTTTACATTCTTGAGTGATCTAGTATAAATTTGCCGTGCTTGCGATAGAGTTAGATATTTGTCTGTACGAAGATGCTTTCGCATTGCTGCCGTTGCTTCTGGTGATGGCTTATGCTTATTTCTGAGCGTCTGTAATATCCAATTTAAGGGAACAGCCAAGAAATCGCTCAATTTATGTCATCAATCCCGATTGTTCTGCAAAAATGAAACCGGAAATTGCCGCATTTACCATTCGCATTACATCAATTAATTGATTGTCATTCAACTCATATAATTGCAACGAACTTTTGAAAAAGCTAAGAGTTTCTTGAATAACTGCACCTGCATCCGCATCGCTTGGTTGTAATTGAAATTGCGTCATGACTCGAAAAAGTGCAGGATGCTTGAGCGCAAAGTTTCGAGTCGCATGTCCACCGGCTATCAATAGTTGACCCGGTTCGCTCAATCCGGCTATTTCCTGTTGGCAGTATGTCATATATCTTTGCCAAAGTGCCAACACCACAGCTTTCTTTAATTCCGCATTCCCATTGAGATGTTTGTAAATAGCAGGTGGTTTAATCCCCAATTCCCACGCTACCCGATTTACTCCTAGCGCTGATTCTCCCTCCTTTTCTAGACACGCGATCGCATAACCACCCAATTCGATAATGAACTCGAAAACTGGGATGCTTTACTATGTCCTGTTGCCATGACTCCTGCGTTTACCCATCGATTAAGAGGTGCAGCAGTAGAAATAGATAAACGTAAAGTTCCTTATATGATGGCATCAGGTGCTTATACAGTTCCCTTCAATCTTACTGGACATCCAGTAGTGGTAATTCCTATTGGGCAAACTGAGGATGGATTACCGATTGGGATGCAGATAGTAGGTAAGCGATGGAAAGAGATGGAATTGTTGAGTATTGCTCAACAAATTGATAATGCGATTGGTGGTTTTCAATATCCACCTGGTTATTAAACTAAAAAACACAAGTAAATATATTTGTTTATTACGTTGTAAAACCATAAATATAAACCTTTCCACGAGCAGATATGCCAACCCATCCATGTCGGGAAATAATCGGGAAAGCTTCAATAAACTCAAGACGCTTAAATTCTTCTTGACTAACCCACCAGGTTACTTTTTTTGGTGGTGATATATAACTATGCTGATTTGACTTTGGTGCAAGTTTTCGCCAAGTTGGAATTGCCGATTTATCAATATCCAACGCGATAAAACTGACATAATCTGCTGAACCAAGAAAACCATCTCCGATTTGTTGTTCGATTGAATGAGCGTTTTTCACATTTGCTTTTAGCTTGCCGCTTTTATCGACAAAGCGCATAATTTTTTCGATGCGTTCGGCTTGGCTGCCGTCAATCTCGCTGAATGTTATGGGATAATTACTGCTCGTTTTTTTGGCATCACAGCCACTAAAAAAAAGTGATGTTAAAATTAAGTAAGAAGCAAGTATAAAAGCTTTTGTTTTCATTCAAACTTCATGCTCGATTTCGCCATTCTAACCACTGTACTAGGATAGACGCATTTATATCACGTTGTATAGCGTAAGTGTCACCTAATTCAAGGTAGAGATACGGCATTAGCTGGACAAACCAACCGAACTTCATATTCCGATTCTAATTTGCTCCACGTCAAGCGAATACTACCTTACTCGTCTATCGAAGCCGATGCTCTCGGAAAACTATCTCCCATTACTTCATAAGCTTCAATAACTAATCGCATCGCCATTTTAAATGCGGATTGAGTCGGCTGTAAAATCCCATACTCATCACTCTCATCCTCTTCTAACAAATCGATGAGTCGTTTCAGCGTCACCATAATATCGCTACTAGAGGGTTTTGCCGACTGAGCAACAGCCATAAAATTCAACTAAATTTATAGATTATATTGGGTTCTAGTTTAACATGCTGTTCGGGCATAAGTTGCTAATCACCACTGATTTCAACTAATGCTTCACCTGTTCGTAAAAGTTCTAGTGCTTCGGGCAATGTTACAGTTAGAATTTCTTGCAACCGAGCATTTGATGTATTACCGCAGGTTAACCAGATGATTTGCGGTGGTGTTCCGAGACGATCGACTAAATCAACAAAGTCGCTGTCCTTGGTCATCAAGATAACTCCTTGAGCTTTTGCTGCCTCAAAAATCTCAAAGTCTTCGGCATCTCTTAGCCCAACGTCACGCAAGGCAAACGCTGTTATCCCGAAAGTGTTATTAATCCAAGTGGCAATGGCAGGTGACAAATGTGCATCTACCCAGATTGTCATGCAACCAATACCGGATGATTTAGTTTGCGGGATGCATATAGAAGTGCTGCTTTCAGGTCATCAGCCTCAAGATCGGGCATTTCTTCCAGAATCTTTTCTGCACTCAGTCCTACTGCAAATAAATCAAGAACGTCTGACACGCGAATTCTCATGCCTCGGATGCAAGGACGACCACCGCACTGTTTGGGGTTGATTGTGATTCTTTTAAGTAAATCTGGCATGTCGTTTAACTCCTGACAAATCATTATCTTATTAAGAAGCACGTGCTTTGAAAGTTACAAACAGCTAGCGCGATCGCTATTCATCATCTCATATACTGACGACTTGCGGGAGGCTTTAGCATCGAAAAAATAGCTGAACTATTTACGCGCGTGAATTAAAAAATGCCAGCCGTTTTTGTAAACTATAAAGTTGAAAGTCAATATTCATCAGTTCCCCGATATCATCGGCTGTATATTGAATTTTCAGACGGTTACGTTCGTCATTGAGGTTAGTAATTTTTGTTTCGAGCGCATTGCGAACGGCTGGAATAACCTTACTATTTGGATTTTGCGGTTCGATTTGGGCAATGCGTCGTCGCAAACCAAGAATTTGATTTTCCGCCGATTTGACAACTTCACCTACCGGACTATGGTCTGCTTCGAGTAAAGCACGTTTAACTTCGAGTGCTGCGACTTTTTCAACCAGTACGTTTGATACTGCACGATTGATAACACCGTTACTATTTTCGGGTTGAATATCGGCTGCTTGATTTCGCAATCCTTCAATTTCCTCTGCGATCGCCACAACTGATGGATGGTCTGTACTGTATCTAGTTTCCAACATTGCGCGTTCGATTTCTAACTTCGCAATTTCGCGTAGAACTTCATTAAGTTTTGTGTCAGGAGCTTGCGAATTGCTCCCTTGTAGGGTGCGCTTTACCAAAAGAATCGATTCCCGTGCAAATGCTGGTTGGACAAGTGCAAACGCTGGCACCGTTACTGCTGTCATTCCTACGACTGCGATCGCCACAATTGTCGCTTTGAGTTGCATGTAGGGTTGCGACGTTCTATAAATTACTAGTTGCCGCGATTTTTTAATGCGGGATTTACGAGTTAACATATCGAGTTTAAATAGGTATTTGTTTACTATATATATGAATATTTCACGGAGTAATCCGGGAATATCCGGTTCTTGAGAAGCCAATTTAACAGTAAATTTTTCCCATTGTAGCGTTTCCTTAAAAAATTGCCTTGCAGAAGGGCTTCTCTTTTAGTCTAAGTTTTTTCGGATAGGCAGATACATAGGCAGTCAGGTGACAAATTTAAGTTTTTTTTACTTTTCTATACCAATCATCTAAGTCCCTTATCCGCAACACCTTTATACAAATATCCTGTTACCTTCGGTGTTTCTTCAAGATAAAACTCATCTAAAATCACATTACTAAATTGATTTTCAACGAGTTGGCGAATATTGCGATTCAAATGGCAACCATCACCGATGACTTTCTGTAACGGAGTCAAGCGGTTTTGCCAAACTTGAATTTGTGCTTCTTTACTTAAACCATGTTCGATAAAAAAGAATTTTCCTCCGGGTTTTAAAACTCGATAAACTTCTTTAAGTGCTTGTTCAACTTTGGGAATGCTGCACAGTGTAAAAGTACTAACCACGCTATCGAATGAATTATCAGCCATCGGTAAACTTTCACCACCGATTATTTTATGTTCTACCGTAATCGAGGATGATTGAATGCGCTTTTGTGCTAATGCGTGAACTCCTGGATTTGGGTCAACTGTCATAATCTTATAAATATCATCTGGATAATAAGATAGATTTAAACCCGTTCCAAAACCAATTTCTAAAACTTCCCCTTTGACATTTGCTAACACTTCTTGACGGTACTTTGAAATAATTGGGATAGATAATGACCAATCTAATAAGTAAGGAAGGATACGCTGCGAATAAAATCCCATTGATTTAGCCTCATAAATAATTTCATACTCAAATTTTAACAATATTAAGTTCAGTTATATAGCGCTTCTCTATTGTATGAGTTATCGTAGGGGCACAGCAATGCTGTGCCCCTACATTTTGTTCATGTTTAACTGTACTTCATTCAACTACATTTAGGTATAATTATAAAAATATAAAAATTAGAAAGTCCTTATTGATGAGGTTTGTTTAACATGTGGTTTTGGGATAAAGACTCGGTTGAATACGAAATCTTCAAACAATACGAGCGAACTTTAATTGCTATTGGTGTAAACTTTTCTCGTGATGATATTCAGGATGCTTTAGAAGGATGTACTTATGGACTTGAAGATGCATTTAGGGCAACTATTAGTTACGCAATTTGGTTGCGAACACAAGACAAAGAAGTTTTAGCTGATGCAATACTATTAAATGCCCTTAATAACCTCTGGAAACCTAGATATTGGCACGATGATTTTCTTTCCTTAAAGCAATTCCAATCTCAAGGACAAAAATGGTACGAGAATGCAGCGAAAATATGGGGTCATGATGTACGCAACCAGTTAGTAAGCGATGTTTTTATTGACGAAGGTAAAGAATTTATTAGATTTGCAAATGGTAAAGAAATGTTAGTAGATACAGCATGGAAGCGAGGATGGGAAGAAGTTCGTGCTTATGCAATTAGTAAGGGTCGCTGGGTAGATTAAGTAAGTAGTATATCCTAATACTCCAGACCACTAGATTAATTAAAATTAGGACTTACGCACGAATGACGCAATTATCTACCTTATTAGACACAGAGAACACAGAGTTAAGAGGGTTTGGGAGAGTTTTTGCGTAAGTCCTAAAAATATCCAAAGCAAGAAACCGATAGATTTTACACAACCCAATTGGCTAGATTAAATACTGTAAGTCCAAAGTGGAGATTAGCCGATGTGCGAAGATGAATACTGGCAAGCGGTTGTAGAGTGTAATTCCAAGTACGACGGAGTATTTGTATACGGTGTAAATTCGACCAAAATCTATTGTCGTCCCTCCTGTCCGTCACGCAAACCACTTCGCCAAAATACAGTTTTCTTTCCCAACTTTGAAACAGCAGAAAAATCAGATTACCGTGCTTGTTTGCGCTGTCATCCTAAGCAAATTATTACACCACAACCGCATCTGGAATTAGTGCAACAAATATGTTACGTACTAACAGCACAATTAGAGAATCCTCCAACGTTAGATGAATTAGCACAACAATTCAACTTGAGTCCCTATTATTTGCAACGCACATTCAAGCAACTAGTCGGAGTCACACCACATCAATACGCTGACGAACAGCGACTTAAACTACTGAAAAGTAAGTTAAAATCAGGCGAAAATGTTGCGAATTCCCTATATGAAGCAGGTTACAGTTCGAGTAGTAGCTTGTACGAAAAAGCTTCGATACAGTTGGGGATGACACCAAAAAAATACCAATACGGTGCTAAGGAAATGCAGATTACTTACACAATTATCACAACTTCACTAGGGTATTTACTCGTAGCGACAACCGAAAATGGTATTTGCGCTGTTAAGCTTGGAGATATTGCCGATAAATTAGAAAGTCTTTTATACAAAGAATTTCATCAAGCGAATATTCAGCGTGACGATTCCCAACACAAAAATTGGGTGCAAGCAATTGTCAACTTTATCGCTGTTCGAGAACCTCATTTAGATTTACCATTAGATATTCGCGGAACAGCATTTCAAAAGCAAGTTTGGCAAGCTTTACAAAAAATTCCCTACGGGCAAACCCGCACTTACAAAGATATTGCACGGGAAATTGGCACCGACGCTGTACGTGCAGTTGGAACTGCTTGCGGTGCAAATCCAGTTGCTTTAATTATTCCATGTCATCGCGTATTACGAAGCGATGGGGGTTTGGGTGGTTATGAATGGGGTTTGGAAAGGAAAAAGAAATTACTCGAACTAGAATCAAATAATTTTAGATTTTAGATTTTTAAAACTCTCCTTTCTCTCTTCCTCTGTGTTCTCTGCGTCTCTGTGGTTATACTGACCAGAATGTACTTGCTACGAAGCATAATTAAAAGTTGTTCTTGATTATTCGACTTGCTTTATGTCCCGACAGGGATTGTAAATCCCTGTCTGATAGCCAAAATCTCTTAAAATGGATTAAATAATTACGTACTAACATTATGTATATTTAGGAAATGAAAATAAGTAATATGATTATTGACTTTTAAAAGTCGATTGCTGTAAGATACCTAAAAATTTTCTATGCAACTTATAGATATATTCCAACTTGTCCTATTAGCTGCATTCTGGGGTGGTTCCTTCCTCTTTCTACGAATTGCCGCACCTGTACTTGGTCCCGTTTGGTTAATCGAAGTGCGGGTTTTATTCGCAGGTTTGATATTACTTTTGTTTGCAGTACGGCAAGGTTTATTAACTACAATTCGTAGAAACTTTGTACCATTACTAATTGTTGGTGCGATTAACTCAGCAATCCCATTTTTACTGTTTGCCTTTGCATCACTGTCACTACCTGCTGGATTCACTTCAATTTTGAATGCAACTACACCATTATTTGGAACTATTGTTGCTGCGATATGGTTGAAAGAAAAGTTAACAGCAAGTCGGATGATTGGATTTGCACTTGGGTTTGCTGGAGTAGTTATTTTGGTGGGTTGGAAAACCTTTGCTGTTACGCAGTCGTTTGTAAATGCAGTGGTTGCAGCAATGATTGCCGCATTTTTGTACGCGCTAGCTGCAACTTATACGCGAAAATATTTATGTGGAGTTCCTCCACTTGCGATCGCAACTGGTAGTTTGTTAAGTGCAGCAATTTTCATTGCCCCTTTAATGCCATTTTTCGTACCTACACGTACACCGACAATAACTGTAATTTTATCAGTTATCGCACTTTCACTATTTTCAACTGCTTTGTCTTATATTCTTTACTTTCGATTGATTAATAATATTGGTTCAACTAAAACCTTAACAGTTACTTATTTGTCACCTGGGTTTGCCATGCTTTGGAGTCAGCTTATCCTCAAAGAACCAATTACAGAATCCATGATTGTGGGTTGCAGCTTCATTTTATTAGGGACTGCGACGGCAAATGACTTATTAACAAAATTGTTTAAGAAAAATGAGACTCTCTAAATGCAATCGGCATAAGTTAATATTGAAAAACAATTATTTAGCAAGAACCAAGTTTCCCGACTTCTTAGAGGACGCGCAACATTGGGGAGGGTAAGTCCCCTCAACTAACGAATAAACCGCCTCCGGGCTGTAGCCTGGGGCTAATCTAAACGTTTGCCGAAGGCATTCCCGAAGGGTAGCCTGCTGAAAGCAGGCTTTGTGCTATTAGCGATACCATTCTATGGTATTGCGGGATTTTTGGCATTCTATAAGGCTATATGCTGCCTATGTTAGGGGTATTACCCCTAAGTAACCGTAGGAGTTGTCAGGGTTATGTACCTTTTAGGTTTACTTTATAAATCGACTTAATAATAATTTAATATGTTAAAGCCTATCTTGACCTTAACACCAGAAACTATCGCACTTGGTATCCGAGAATTAACGAATCTCGACAGTGACTTAGCAAATATTATTCATACCTATGGAAATCCACCAAATTGGATACGCGAAAAAGGATTTATTGGATTAGTGCGAATTATTTTAGGACAACAAGTTTCAGTCGCAGCAGCAAATTCGATATACATTCGCTTGCAAACTTTAGTAAGTCCCCTATCTCCAGAAAATTTACTCACGTTCGATGATATACAACTGCAATCAGTTGGCTTAAGTCGTCAAAAAATCATTTATCTACGCGCATTAGCAAGTGCGATCGCAAGCAAACAACTTGACTTAGACCAACTTGAATACGCTGATGAAGCAACTTTACGAACAGAACTAATAAAAGTCAAAGGTATTGGTAACTGGACAGTTGATATTTATCTAATGATGTCATTACAACGTCCCGATGCTTTTCCGTCATCTGACTTAGGGGTAATTATAGCCTACCAAAAACTTAAGAACTTACCCATACGTCCAACCCCAATCGAAATCGAGAAAATCGCCGAAAAATGGCGACCTTGGCGTGCGATCGCAACGCGCATTCTTTGGCATTATTATCTTAATAAGGGTAAAGGTTGAAAGGTAAGAGTAATAAATAAAGGGTGAGGTTCTTCAAATTACCGATTAAAACTAGAATTTCACCACATTAAATACAAGGGGTGAACGAACTTGAAATTTCTTTATTTTTCTTTCTTTCTTTCTTTCTTTGTGCCCTTTGTGTCCTTTGTGGTTCAACTAGCAATTGTTTTATTATAAGTTCCGAAGTGTTACAAGAATCCGGGTTTCTTAGAGAAACCCGGATTCTCACCCTTACGCATGGAAGCTCAAAATTAATTAAACATACCGCTAGCATTAACTTCATCAACAAACGGTGACATTACACTTACAAACTCGCTTGTTGATTCGTAAGGTAAAACATTTCTCCCAGGAATTTTAACACTACGCAAATTTCTAAAATAACTAATATACTCTTTCAACCGTTCATCTGCTGTTTCTTCCTTACCTTCTTTACCTATACTCGATGCAACTTCACCGATGACTATCAACACGGGTTTATCAATTGCTGCCATTTTAGTGCGATAATCTCTACGCCAAAATCCCGCTAAAAATGAAAATACAGCATAACGACTTGCCATATTTTCCGCACCTACACGCAAAGTATCTAACCATTCCGTATCTACTCCATCCGTTGATGCAAATAACTTGCGAGTCGAGAAATTTTGTAAAAACCTCTCAGTCCGTGCATAGCGATAAAATAGATTACCAAATGGCGAACTAAAAATCGTCCATGCTAACTTTTGCCGCCATTCTGGTATATTCTTGCTAATTAAAGCAAAAGTAGGAGGACCGGAAAGTACCATTCCAGCGATTAAATTGGGTGCTTTTTGGGTTAATTCAATAGCAACTGGTAATAAAGCACCTTGAACTACTAAAATTACTGGTTTTTTAACAATATTTTCAATGAAATATTGTAACTGTTCGGCGTGAAATTCCGGAGTATATGCTACGGAAGCCATATCGCTTTCACCGCATCCCAATAAATCGGGATTGTATATCGACCAATTACATCCGTTACCGAACTTTCGCCAGAATTTTCTTGACAAACCGACACCAATAGGATGAATTAATACTAAAGGAATACCTTGGGAATCAGGATTGCGTACTTCGTAAGCACAACGGTAATTTTGCCCGGTATGTATCCAAGTATAAAATTGGGTTGGGGTTGAAAGCTTATCTTGAGTAATCATTTAAAAAATCATTTGCGGGTGAATGAATTTATAACCAGCAGCTTTAATTTTTTGATTTGATATTCTGGCATTGTAATTGCGATTAGCTGGTTGCGATGCGTCCCATGTAACCGGGGGTAGGTTATGCGTTTTGCATACACTTTCAATTACCTCGCGGTTCAATAAATTGGCATCATCAACTAAATTATAGATTCCCTGAAGCTGATAGTGTCGTGCAAACTCGATCGCACCAACAATATCATCTAAATGAATCCAATTTGAAGGTTCGCTACCATCACCCGGTCGAGTTTGTCCAGCGACTCGACTGTAAATTTTCACTAACTCGCGGTTCGGACCATAGATACCACCCAAACGCAAGATACAAACATGAATATCTGCTAATTCAGTTAGTAAGACTTGTTCGGTATCGTTGAGTACCGTTTGATTTTCGTGATTTTGGCTAGTGGGGGTTTCTTCGTCAACTAACTCGCCATTTTGATTGCCGTATACCGAACAAGTGCCTGTATATATAAGTTGTTTGACTGCTGATTTTTTTAAAGCAGTAACTAGATTTTGAGCAGTTTGTAAATAAGTTTCTTTGTAAGAATTACCACGTCTAGGCGCGACACTTAATAATACGCAATCTTGACCCTGTAGTAATGATTCTAACGCTTCGCGGTTATCACCTTGTAAAATAACTACTTTTTGGGCAATATTTTCTAGTTCTTGAACTCGTGAAGGTGTTGTTGTGGTCGCTGTCACGATTAATGTCATTTTTTGCTGCCAGTATTTAGCAACTGCTGTCCCAACATAACCGCAACCAATTATTGTAATGTTCATAAGCATTAAAATGTTAATTGTTAACAGATATTAAGTAAGGGGTAGATAAACAGTGTTACGCTTGTAACACCCCATCAACAATAAGACGGTGCGTTACGCTTTTAGCTAACGCACCCAACAATTCTCCTAACTCTTGACTCCTAACTCCTAACTCCTAACTCCTAACTCCTAACTCCTAACTCCTAACTACTTAGCTAATTCGCGTTCGATAATTTGAATAAGTTCGGATGAATCGGGTGTTGTACCACTTTTGAAACGTGCGACAATTTCGCCATTTTTACCAACTACAAATTTCTCAAAATTCCAAGAAATATCACCCTTTGGTTCGACTGAACTTGTCAAACGGTCGTAAAGTGGATGCTTGTCAGAACCTTTAGCATGAACTTTATCGAATAAGTCGAAAGTTACGCCATAATTTTTGTCGCAAAATTGGACAATTTCTTCGTTGCTGCCAGGTTCTTGTGCGCCAAAATCATTACAAGGAAATCCCAAAACGCGCAATCCTGCATCGCGGTACTTTTGGCTGAGTTTTTCCAATCCGCTATATTGCCCTGTGTAACCGCAATAGGAAGCGACATTAACGATTAACAGGACTTTCCCACTGTACTCGCTGAGTTGTTTATCCTGACCATCGATAGTCTTAACTGTAATGTCGGAAATTGTGCTGCTCATTCTCAACTTGATTTTGGTAGACCATTGTCAAGTTTCGCACATTTGGGGGAGTAGGGAGTAGTCC
Source organism: uncultured Calothrix sp. (assembly GCA_964242965.1). Classification (GTDB taxonomy): domain Bacteria; phylum Cyanobacteriota; class Cyanobacteriia; order Cyanobacteriales; family Nostocaceae; genus JANNFJ01. The sequence goes on from CAXTCQ010000082.1 coordinate 21,520, forward strand.
GTGGGGAGTAGGGGAGAAGACGGAGATGGGGAAGACGGGAAAATTGTGAAATTGGGAATAGTAAATTCTTCCTTGTCTTCCTTGTCTTTTATTCCCCTACTCCCTACGGACTCTATTCATGAATCGACCCATCGGGCATAATTGCACCACTTAATAGTGCCCCGATGAGTTTGACTTGAACGCGATCGCCGATCATCACCCTCGCACCGCGTAAGTCCGCACCGCGCAAGTCCGCACCGCTTAAATCGGCACCAATTAAGTTTGCTGACTGTAAATTCGCTTCACTCAAATCGGCAAGTAACAAATTTGCTCGAAACAAATTCGCCTCAGATAGATTCGCTCCATGCAAATTTACTTTATGCATAAATGTATCGCTGAGATTCGCACCGCTCAAGTTGGCGAAACTCATATTTCTACCCGAAAAATCACGGTTGGTTAAGTTGGCACGGCTGTAATCTTTGCCACTTAAATCGGGATGCTGCTTGGGGGTAGGGGAAGTTTGCTGCTGATAAGTTTGTTGATAAGCAGATTGATAAGTTGGTTGTGGAGAATTTTTTTGTTGGTAAGTTGATTGTGGTGATGGTGTTTGTGTTTCTGGGTTTCGTGGTGGTGGGTTTTGTGGTGGTGGGTTTCGTGGTGGTGGTGCGGTAGATTTGGAGTTGGAGTAAGTCGATTTTTGGCTAGAGTACGATGTAGTTCTCGTTGTTGTCGGACGCAATCTCTCTTTTGCTAACCGCAATTTTTCCCGTGCTTCGTTAATTTCTTGCAATTTCCTGACTGCTTTCTCTCTCAGACGCTCATTCTCCGGTGGAATGCGGTCTGGATGCCATACAAAAGCCAAATCCTTATAAGCCTGATTTACTTCATCAAGAGTTGACCCAGACTCCAATTCTAATACTCTATAGTATCGCTCCAGCTCTCTCATAAGAATTTTTACTTCCAATCAACTTAAATTATCAGCGTTCCAGTCCACTATCTGCTTTTTTCTTTAACAAATTTTCCTAATATAAAGCTTTTGCGGACGCAAAATTTAGTAATTCTAGTAGCATAGCTGATATTTATTCCATTTTT